>CAZZIL010000001.1:0-7360 GCA_964654265.1 uncultured Gammaproteobacteria bacterium
GACGACGCGGACGCCGCCGCGGCAAGTACAATCAGGAGCCTTGCGAGCGCAAGGCGGGCCCCGCCCCGTGTCGCGCGGCGCATGATCAGGGACGCCCCGACCGGGCGGCAAGGACAATGGACACCAAGGAATACAACCAAAGCTGCGAGAGGGCGTTCGAGGAGATCGACGCGTGCCTGGAGGGGCTTGACGGCGACTTCGACTTCGACAACAACGGCGAGATCTGCGAGGTGTCGTTCCCGGACGGCCGCAAGATCGTGATCAACCGGCAGCCCCCGATGAGGGAGATCTGGGTCGCGGACCGCAGCGGCGGCTTCCACTTCCGCAACGTCGACGGCGCCTGGGTCGACACCCGGGACGGCACCCCGCTGCTGGAGCGGCTGCGCATGTGCGTCGGCGGGGACACCGGTCAGTAGCTGCCGGAGATCCGTCGAAGGACCGACGGCTCGCGCAGGCCGAACACGTGGTCGTAGTGCGCGGCGTTCGCCATCAGGTGCTTGACGTACAGGCGGGTCTGGGTGATCGGGATCGTCTCGATGTAGACCAGCCGCTCGATGCCCGGGCTGCGTGACTTCCAGCGCCGCGGGCGGCCCGGCCCGGCGTTGTAGCCGGCCGCCACCAGGATCGGATCGTCGCCGAGCGCGTCGCGCAACTCGTCCAGGTAGTGGGTGCCGATGATGATGTTGGTCCTCGGCAGCGTCAGGCGCGACGTGCGGTAGCGGGTGAACCTGTTCTTGCGCGCGACCTTCTTCGCGGTCGATGGCAGCACCTGCATCAGCCCGCGCGCGTCGGCGGACGACACCGCATCCGGCATGAACCGGCTCTCCTGGCGGATCAGGCCGTAGACGAACGCCATGTCCAGGCCAAGCTCGTCGACGTACTCGCGCACGATCTCCAGGTAGGGCGTCGGGAAGCTCAGCCCCATGTCCCGCGCCTCGGCCGGGACCGCGTCCGCCGTGAAGGTCGACGCCATGTAGCTGCCGTTGCGCACCGCGAGCTCGCCCGCGGCCAGCTTCTCGCCGGGGGTGAACCCGGCGACGGTCTCGCGCCAGATCCGCAGCCCTTGCCACGGACGCCCGGCCTGCCCGACCACGTCCGACAGCCGCAGGTCGAAGTCACCCTCCACGCGCTCGCGGTCTTGCGCGGTGACCTCGACCTCGCCGCCGGGGCGCACCACCCCAAGTCCGAGCGCCTCGCGCGCCAGCATCCCGTAGAAGTCGTCGGCCGACTCCCCGAGGGCCGCCAAGGCGGCCTCCCCCTCGCCCGATGCCGGGCGCAGCTCCCGCAGGGCGACCGCGCGCCAGTAGCGCCACGCCGTCACCGCGGCCTGCGACGGCGGCATCGAATCGATCGTCGCCAGCACGTCCTCCCAGTCCCCGGCGCGCAGGCCCGCGCGCACGCGCCAGGCGCGCGCCTCGTCGTTGGGGCGCGCCGACCCGGCGCGGCGGAACAGCTCCAGCGCGTCCTCGCGGTGGTACTTCGCCGACCACACCGCGACCGCAAGCCACACGTCGGCGTTTGTCGAGTCGGGGTAGTACACCGAGAACTTCTCCCAACGCCTCCTCGCCAGCGCCGGGTCGGCGCGGGTCGCGACCATCGCGGAGACGGCCACCATCTCCCGTTGCGCGCGGGTGTCCAGCGAGTGCTTGCCCTTGATCCGCCGCGTCGCCCGGTAGATCGCCCGCTTGAGCGCCCGCACCGACGGGCGCTCGCCCGCCGGCAGCCACAGCGCCACCTTGCGCGCCTCGGACAGGCGGCGCGTGCCGGCGTAGCGGCGCATCCGTTCCCAGAGGTCCTCGTTCCCCAAGGAGCCGTTGCGCAGCGCGACCTTGAACAGATGGTCGCAGACCTTGTGCTCGCCGACGTCGACCGACCACCAGATCTCGCGCACCACCGCCGGGTCGTCCGCGCCCCCAAAGATCGCGTCGGCACAGCGCACCACGTTCCCGCCGGCATCGCCGTCGGGCCTGACGTCCCGGTATCCCTCCTCGTCCCCCTGCCGCGCGTGGTGGCTGGCGAGCACGATCCCGAGCCGCTTGCGGATGTGGGCGCTTGGCGTGCCGGCGCGGACCTGCTCGGCCTCGCGCGGGTCGCCGTCCTCCAGGCGGTGCAGCGCGATGCGGTAGCGGACGTACTCAAGCTCCGGGGACCCGGCGGGCAGGCGCGCCATCTGGCGCTCCAGCTGCGCGATGTTGCCGCGGCGCAACGCCTCGATGGCCAGCGTCACCGTCGTGCCGTTGTCCGTCAACCCGGCGGGGGCCATCGCCACCAGCGGGAGCACGGCTAGCGCCAGACGACGGACGGACGGCCACATACGGACCCATATCATACGGGAAAACCGGAATCCGCCATGTTGCACGGCAACAACGGGGCGGGACGGGACGGAGGCGGGGAAAGGGCGCCGCCGTGTGTCTTTTTTTCTTGTTTTCAATCAATGGGATGGACAGGAACAGCGGTTTCGGGGCGAAAAGGGGTTGGGTTTTCGGGCCGATGCCCCTACAATAGCCCATGTTGCACCGCACAAAAAGGAGACACACATGCTTAAGCACACACCCGAACTCTTCGAGAAAGGCGTCGGCCAGATCTCGGAGACCCAGCGCCTGATCGCCGACCAGATGCACCAGGTCATGGAGACCTCGCTCAACTCGACGATGAGGCTGATCGAGATCAACATCGGCGCCGCGCAGGACCGCTTCCAGCGCAACGCCCGGCTGATCGACGAGGCGAAGGCCCTGAAGGACGGCAGCGACGTGGTGGACTTCCAGGAGAAGGTCCGCCAGGCCGAGACGGACGCCCTGATCGGCCAGTCGAAGCAGATCAACGACCTGTTCGTCCAGACGCAAAGCGCGATGGAGAAGATCGCCAAGGACGGCTTCCGCAAGGCCAACGACACGCTCAACGGCGCGTTCGGCAACCCGTTCCCGCTGCCCGCCACCGACTTCCTCAAGCAGGGGCTCGACGCGCAGCGCAAGGCCTTCGACACCGTCAGCGAGCTCGCGCGCGCCAACTGGGAGAAGGGCGTCGAGCAGGTGCGCACGGTCACCGAGCAGGCGAACGGGCAGGCCAAGGGGTCCAAGCCCAAGGGACGCAAGGCGTAAGTCCCCACCAATTTCCGGCGCCGGCCCTTCTTTCTCCCTCCTCCCGGGCCGGCGTCGGGAACACGAGACGGGCATGGCTTCGGCCATGCCCGTTTTTTTTGCGGCGCGCCCGGCGCCCCGCGGCCAGGTCCGGCGCACGCGGGACCTCCGGGTCTCCCCGACACCCACGCGAACGCGGCCCGACCAGCCCTTCCGCCGGTGGCAAGGCCACGTCGCCAGGCAACCCGGATGCTCGCGGGAAGCCCCGGGAAATGCCGCGCGCAACCAAGTCGCCATCCCCGGCGCGCCGAGGCCTGCAGGTGGCCGCGGACCGGGAAGCCGCCCCCGAACCCCATGCCGGGAAAACTTGTTGCACGGCAACAAAACACCCCCGGCGCCCAACGCGCCGCAAGTGCGCCTTTTTCCATTTGTTGTCAAGTTGTTGCGCGGGCATAAGGGCTGTGCGGCAAAAAAGCGGTTGGGTTTTGCCCGGTCGCCCCTACAATATCCCTTGTTGCACCGCACAAGCCGACGGACCGATGATCACCCACACTCCCCCGCTCCCTGGGAAAGGCGACGGCCGGATCCCGGGGACCCGTCGCCCGGCCTGGCCGGGCCCGGACGCGCAGCGCAAGGTCCCCGGCACCGCGGACGAACTCGCGCGCGCCAACCGGGAGCAACGTGCCAGGCAGGCGGGCGGACAGACCACGGGGGCAAGGCCCACGGGCCGCATGGCGTAAGGCCCCGCGAATTCCCGGCGTCGGCCCTTCTTTCTCCCTCCTCCCGGGCCGGCGGCGGGAACCCACGGGCATGGCTTCGGCCATGCCCGTTTTTTTGTCTGCCCCCGGGAGCCGGCCGACTGCCGGCAATGCGGGGGACCCCCCTGACATGGGCTTGCTTTCTCGCGAGCCTGCCCTTACACTAACCTGTGACGCACCGCGCAAGGAAGGACCGTAACATGGACAGGCACACCCCAGAGTTTCTCGAGAAGAGTCTTGAGCACATCTCCGAGGCCCAGCGCCAGCTCGCCGAGCAGGTGAACCGGATCGTCGAGGCGTCGCTCGGCTCCGCGATGAGGCTGGTCGAGCTCAACATGCGCGCCGCCCAGGAGGGTTACCGGCGGAACATCCGCCTGATCGAGGAGGCGAAGGGCATGAAGGACGCGAAGGACCTCGCGGACCTGCAGGAGAGGATCCGCCAGTCCGAGACGGACGCCCTGGTCAGCCAGACGGAGAGCCTCAACAGGCTGTTCCGCGAGGCGCAGGACGAGATGGAGAGGATCGCCCGCGACGGCTTCCAGAGGGTGAACAGCCAGATGGGCGAGGCGCTCGGCCAGCCGTTCGCCTTCCCGGGGAGCGACCTGGTCAAGCAGGGGTTCGAGGCCCAACGGGAGGCGTTCGAGAAGGCGAGCGAGCTGGCCCGGAACAACTGGCAGCAAAGCGTCGACCAGATGCGCAAGATGGCCGAGCAGGGCGCCGAGCAAATCCGGGAGGCGCAAGCCAAGGCCCGCGGGGGCTGACCCCGCCGGGCCCGCGCCCGGCACGCCTTCCCGGGCGGTCCCGGACAGTCCGGGAGGCGCGCCTCAGGCGCGCCCGTCGCCCCCTTCCGGGTCGTTCCCGGACCTGGCCTCCCCCTTTTCGTCCCCCTTCTCGCCACGCGCCGGGGGACGGGTGATCCACCAGATCACAAACCCCACGATCGCGAGCACGATCGCGATCTCGGCGAACACCCAGACCACGGTCAGGCCGCCGGGCGCATCCCGAACTCCCGCTTGCGGAACGCCAGGAACGCCAGCGGGGGAAGCGCGGCAAGCGCCATCCACAGCGCCAGCAGCCCGTGGGGCGGCCAGACGTGCTCCATCAGCACTCCCCCGACGAGCGGGCCGAACAGCATCCCGATGCCGAAGCACTGCGCGAACAGCGCACTGGCCGTGACGAGCCGCAGGCCGGTGAAGCCCATCGCCACCACGAATATGCCAAGCAGGTAGGTCGCCTCCACCCCGGCGCCCCAGAGCATCATCACCGGGAGGGCCGCGGGATTGTCGCCGCCCCCGACGACGACGTACAGTGCCGGGGTCCCCAGAAGCAGGAGCGCGGATCCCGCCGCGACCGTCGGTCCCATCCCGAAACGCCCGGCGAACCAGCCGATGGCCGGGGCGAAGACCACGTTCCCCACCCCGATCACCGTGAGCAACAGCGCGGCCTGCGCCTCCGTGTGCCCGACCTCCCGGGCGTACACCGGAAACAGGTTGAGGACGGTGACCTCGATCGCCCCGGCCGAGAACCCGCACACCATCCCGAAGCGCATCCGCGGCAGCACGTCCCGCACGGCCACCGTCTCGGTCCCCGCCCACTGCCCCTCCCGCGGGATCGGCGGCAGGCGCAGGATCACCCCGAGCGCCAGCAACGGCAGAAGCCCGCCGACCAGGTAGGGCGGCCAGCCGTAAATCCCCGTGCCGGCCAGCAGGGCCGGGCCAAGCGCGTAGCCGACGGCGTACGCCCCGCCGTAGACCCCGAGCGCCAGCAGCCGGCGCGACCGGGGAGACGAGGCGATCAGCACCGTCTCGGTGACGATGAACGCGATTGCCACGCCCACCGAGTAGAACAGGCTCAGCAGGTACCACAGCGCAAGGCTGCCCTCCGCCAGCTTGAACAGCAGGGACGCGACCACCATCCCGGCCAGGCCCAGGGAGGCGACCCGCACCAGGCCGTGGGAGGACACCAGGCGGGGGACAAACCACGGCGCCAGCAGCCCGCCGCTCGCGATGCACACCCCGATCATCCCGATCCGCACGGCCGAGTGGCCGTCGGCCGCGAGGCGCAGCGACACCAGCGGAATCATGAGCGCGAGCCCGGTGGCGAAGATGCCGCTGCACAGCAACGCGCCCGCGTATCTCGGGAAAGACACGTGGCTGTCGTGCGACTCGTCGGGCTGGTCCATTCCGCTGTCCTGTGTCCCCTCCCCCGCCGACCCGGCAAGGCGGCCCGATTCTATCCGTGCGGCGTTCCCGCGGGCGCGACCGCGGGGGCATCCCGAATCCCGCGGCGACCGGGGCGGGGCGGCGCGACTGCCCGCCGGACCCGGAAAGGCAACCGGCTGCCCGGAGGACGGCCGGGCGGCGAAAACGGTCAGTGTCTGCGGGCGCGGGCGGTCCCCGTGCCCGGCCGGGTCACCGCGTGATCAGCAGCGGAAGGTCGGTGGGCGACAGGGCCCCGGCCGCCGCGAAACTCTCAAGCAGCTCGCTGCGGGTGCCCCACTCAACAATGTCGTCGAAGTCCGCGTCAAGGCCGCGGATCCGCGCAGCCGGGGCAGTCCCCTCCGGCAACACGTAGCGCGTGGTCCTCGGCCGGTCGACAAAGTGACTCGGCCTCATCCAAGTCAGCCCGAAGGACGGACTGGGGGGAGGCCTGACCGGGCACGGACTGTTGTGAATCTCGTCGGGCGACACAAGGGCGCCGTCCGCCCGGAAGCCGGAGCCGATCCCGAGCGGGGTCAGCGTGCAGGGGTTGACATCGCCCTCGGGGGTCAGGCGGTTGTGGTTGAGGGCAAGGCGCTGGTTGGGGCCGTGGGACACCAGGACGTAGGGCAGCCCGTCGGTGATCCCGCCGCGGCGATGGACCGCGGCGGCCGGCTCCGTGAAACCTGGGGCGGCGACCAAGTCGACCGGGAACGGGATCGGCCGCATGTTGGACGCGTCCAGCGGCGCCGGCTCGGTGGCGACCGATCCGGCGACCAGCTCCTCGTTCGATGACGAGCGCGCCCCGGACACGGGGTCGATGACGCGGATATCGGGAAGCCTGATGAACGGGTCGCACGAGAACTCGTTGCCGTGCAAGTGTGTGGGTCCGCACACCACCGAGGGCACCAGCGGTTCCGGGGTGAGCGCATCGCGCAGGTCGGGGTTCGCCGCGACGGGTCCGCGCCGCAACGGCATGAGCCGCAGTGTCGGCGCGGCGGGGCTGCCGCTGAAGTGGTAGAGCGGCACCCGCGGGTCGTAGCCGTCGATCGCGGTGCGGCGGCCGATGCCGGTGAGCGCCGACGCGAAGACGGCATCCGCCCGGTAGGTGTAGCGTCCTCCCCACGGGTCGTGCGGGAGCACCCCGAGGGTGCGCCACGGCAGCGCCCCGCGGTCGGTGGTCCCATCGTCCTCGCGGCCGGCGGGATGGGCGCACGTGCCCTCGTCGGCAAGCCGCCGCACCGGCTGGTCCTCGTCCGGCGCCAGGCGGAGCTCGCCGGCGATCCCGGGCCTGGGGGTGGCGCCGGCCAGCAGCCTAAGCACCGGC
>CAZZIL010000002.1:0-3856 GCA_964654265.1 uncultured Gammaproteobacteria bacterium
TGCTGTCGATGCTGGTCCCGGTGGTGTCGCCCGCGGTCCTGGGGCTTGCGTTGTGGGGGGCCTGGCACCGGGGGGGGGACGCCGGCGCCGGGGACGTCGCCCCGGCGCCGGCCGGGCAGGCGCCGCTGCGCGCCGGCGCGGTGTCCTCGGCGGCCGTCCCGGCGGTCGTCGGGTTTCTTGTCTTCGGCCTTGGCGCCCTGTGGGCGCGACTGTCCGACACGCTGGTCGGCGCGCTTGTCGAGCCCGCGGGGATCCCGGCGGGTGTCCTCCTGGCGGGCCTGGCCGCCGGGGTCGCGATCGCGGCGCGGCGCCGCGGGGACGGGCGCCCGGCAGTGGCGCACGCCACGGCTTGGGGCGGGTTTCTTCTGTTGGTGGCCGTCCCGTTCCTGGGGCCGCTCCTGCGCGCCCGGGAGGGCCTTGTCTCCCTGGCGCTGGTCTGGGGGCCGGACGCCAACCACTCCCTGTTGGCCGTGGCATCGCTGGCGCTGGTGGCGCTGGTGGCCGCGCCCTCGTCGGTGGCCGTCGGGATCGCGTCCTTCCGCGCGCTGGCCGCGTGCGCCGGGCAGGGCGGGGAGCCGCGGGGAATGCCGCGCTGGCTCCTGCCCCTCGGGGTCGGGGCGGTGGCCGGGCCGCTTGTCGTGGCGCACATGCTGTTGCCGGCCTTTGGCTTCACGGGCGCGATCGCGCTCATGGGCGCCGCCGCGCTTCTGGCGGGCGCACTCTGGCACGGATGCCAGGACGGTTGGGACGGGACCGACACGCGCACCGCCGCCGTGTGCGCGCTTGCGGCCGTCGTGGCGGGTGTCCTGCTTGGCCGGTCGTTCCCGCCCGGGCACGCGCTCACGATGGCCGTCGCCGCGGGCCTCGCCGGGACGGCGATGGTTGTCACCGCGGACCGCGCGGGTCCGCTGTGGCCGTGGGGACGGGACACCCCCGTCGCCAAGCGGGGTCTCTGGGTGGCGGCCCTTGTCGCCGTGCTGTCCTTGGCGGCGACCTCGGCGGTCGACCCCAGGTTGCACATGGTCCGGCCGGTCGCCGCCGTTGGCGAGACGCTTTTCGACCGGCACGGCAGCGTGTCCGGTGTCCAGGCGTTCTCGGTGGGGGGGGACGCCCGGGAGGCCGTCCTAGTCGTGAACGGGATCGCCCGGGACCGCATCGCCCTGCGCGGGGACCGCAGCGGGCGCGAGGAGGCCGCCGTCTTGGCGGGACTGCTCCCGCTGGCGCACCGCCCGGGGGCGCGCCGCGCGGCGGTCGTCGGGGCGGACTTCGGCGTCGCGGTGCGCACTCTTCTGGGGTCCCCCGACCTTGTGTCCCTGGAAACGATCGAGGGCGAGAGGGCCGTCTTGCGGGGAGCCGCGCGGGTGTTGGAATCCGGGTCGTCACCTTCCGGTGCCGACGGCGTCCCGGATCCGTTCCGGGATCCCAGGCACACCGTGGTGCTCGCCAGTCCCCGGGCGCACTTCGCGCTTGTCGCGCCGGGCTCCTACGATGTGGTCGTCTCCACGCGGCCGGACCCGGCGGACGCAGGGGATGCGCCGCTGTTCACCGCGGGGTTCTTCGCGTCGGTCTCGCGCTCGCTCGCGGACGACGGGGTGTTCGTCCTCGGGGTGCGGCCGTCCCGGATGCGCCCCGCGACGCTCGCGGCGACCATGCGGGCGCTCGGCGACGCGTTCGGCGAGCACACCCTCTTCGCCTCCCGCGACATGCTGCTGGTGGTGGCGGCCAAGTCCGGGGCCGAACTCGGCGAGCCGCCGGGACTCCCGCCGGGTTCGGCGGACCTGTGGTCGCAGGCGGCCGGGGTGGGACTCCACGACCTGAGGCATGTGATGGCCCACCGCGTGGCGTCGGGGCGGCTCGCCCGACCGTACTTCGAGAGCATCGACGCGCCGGGGCCGGGTAACGCCGGGGCACGCCATGCCGCAAGAGGGGACCTGTTGGCAAGGCGCACCTCCGCGTTGTTCGTCGGCCTGTGGCGGGTGGACTTCCCGATGGCCGCGATGATGGAGGGGCGGGACCTGCCCGAGCCGGAGGCGTCCTTGGAGCGGCGGCGCTACACGCCCGAGGCCGGGCGCATCGTCTACGCCCAGGCGCTGTGGGCGCATTTCCTGGGCGACCGGGCCACGGCGGCGAAGGAGGTCAACCCTCGCCACCTGCTCGCCATGGAGCGCCTGCTGGAGGCGGGCGGCTGCCCGTCGGACCGCGACGGTTGGGTGGACGCGATGGCCGACCTGCGCATCGTCCAAGGGGTGCTTGGCCCGGCGCTGAACCCGGCAAGGATGGAGGCGTTCTGGGAGCGCATCGACCGGAAGGGATGCTGGCGCCAGGCGCCCGAGGACGTGGCCGCGCTGGCGGCCTACCATCGCAGCCTGTCCCTGTGGGACTTCGACGGGATCGTCGGCCTGGGCGCCGGGCTGCTCGACCCCGCGGAGGTGGCGCGCTCGGAGTCCATGCTGATGGTGCTCCTGTCAATGATGGTCGCGCAGTACCGCTCCGGCGACCGGCTCGGGCTGATCGAGCTGATGTCGCTGGTCCCTTCCGCGTCGGCCTCGGTCTACCAGGAGGTGGCGCATTTCCTCAGCGCGGGGGCGTTTGTCGGCGAGGGCGCCGGGCCGGCGGAGGAGGGGGGCGATGGCGAGACCTGACAACCGGCTGAAGCGTCACCTGGTGCGCGCGATCTACGACTGGTGCCTTGAGGTGGGCGAGACGCCGAACGTGTTGGTGCGTCCCGGCAAGGGGACGCGCATCCCCGAGGGGCTGGTCGACGAGACCGGGTCGGTCGTGTTCAACATTGGCCCGGCCGCGGTGAGGGACCTCAAGCTGGGCGCGGAGCGCCTGGACTTCACCGCCCGTTTCAAGGGGAGGACCTTCGATGTCATGGTCGGGCTGGAGGACCTGGCGGCGATCACCGGGAAGGAATCCGGCAAGGGTGTCCTGTTCCCTTCCGGGCTCCCGGTGTTTTTTGGCACGCGGCCGGAGCCGGGCGACGGTCCGGGGGACGGCGACCCTCCCGGGGGCGGCCAGGGACGCAAGCGTCGTCGTCCCCCGCCGGAGCTGAAGGCCTACTGAGGCGGCGGCCCTCCTGCCCGGTCAGGCGAAGCCGACAAACTCCTTGATCTTCTCGAGGATGGATTGGCTTGACTTGGGGGAGTGCCGGTCGGTGTCCCCCTCCAGCGAGGCGTCGAGCTGCTCCATCAGCTCGACCTGCTTGGGGCTCAGGTTGACCGGGGTCTCGACCAGGATGCGGCACTTGAGGTCCCCCGGGGTCCGGGAGCGGTGTCCCTTGATGCCCGCGCGGTCGACCGTGACCGTGTCGCCGTTCTGGGTCTCGGGCGGTATCTCGATCTTCGCGGTCCCCTTGAGCGTGGGGATCTCGATGGCGGTCCCCAGCGCGGCCTTGGGGAAGGACACCGGGATCTCGCAATGGAGGTCGTCGCCCTTGCGGGTGAAGATCGGGTGCGGGATCCGGTTGACCCGGATGTAGAGGTCCCCGTGGGGGCCGCCCCGCAGGCCGGCGTCGCCCCTCCCGGCCAGCCGGATCAGGTCGCCGGTGTCGACCCCCGGCGGGATGGTCACCGCCAGCTCCTGCTTCTTGCTGGTGACGCCCTCCCCGCCGCACCCGCCGCACGGGGAGTGCGTGATGTACCCCTCGCCGGCGCAGGCCGGGCATGTCCGCTGCAGGATGAACGCGCCGCGGTTGACGGCGTGGCGCCCGCTGCCCTTGCAGGTCTTGCACAGCTCCGTCTCCGTGTGGATGCTTCGGCCGCTTCCCTTGCACTTGTCGCACGTCTCGACGGTGCGCAGGCGGATGTGGCGGATGACGCCCTCGGCGACCTCCTCCAGCGTGAGGTCGATCGAC
>CAZZIL010000003.1:0-3124 GCA_964654265.1 uncultured Gammaproteobacteria bacterium
GCGATGAGGATCTCCTCCCAGTGCCTCAGCAGGCGGGCCTCGTTCATCTCGCGCATGTACATCCGCACGGTGTCGGTCGTGCGGCCCATCCCGACCAGCTTGGACGCCGTCGCCTCGACATGCTCCTCGACATCCTCCGTCGGGGACGACGAGCTGTACAGGTGCTCCTCCTCGGTCGGCGCCTGCTCGTAGATCGTGATCCCCATCTCGGAGATGATCTGGTTGATGTGCTCCATCCGCTCCTCGTCGCTCGACAGGTCGTCCGGGAGGGTGTCGCAGATCTCCGGGAGGGTCAGGTAACCCTTCTCCGTGCCGGTGCGCACAAGGTCCTTGATCCGGCCAAACTCCTCGCCGGCGTCCTCGGCCGAGCGCTCCCGCTCGGGTCCCGCGCCGCCGGACTTGCCCGTCTGCGCGATCTTGCTGATCTGCGACGCGCCCTGCTCCGCCGTGACGGTCTTGCCGCCCTTCTTGGCCTTGATGATCTTGGTGGGCGGCCGCGGCGCGGCCTTGGGCGCCGACGCCTTGGGTGCGGTCCTCGATGAGGACTGCCCCGCCGCCGTCTTCGGCGCGGACGGCTTGGGCCGCGCGCGCGCGGCCTTGGGGGCGCCCTTCGGGGTGGGCGGCCGCGGCGCCGTCCTTGGCGCCGGCGGCTTTGGTGTGTCCTTGGGGGAGGATGCCTTGGGCGCGGACCGCGCGCGTGCGATCTTCGGCGCCTTGGCCGTCTTGGGCGCGGCCTTGGGCGCGGCCTTCAACGCAGGCGCCTTGGGCGCGGACGCCCTGGCCGCGGATCGCGCGCGCGCGGTCCGGGGCGCCCTGGGCGCGGCCTTGGGTGTGTCCTTCGATGCCGACGTCTTGGGCGTGGAACGCGAGCGCGCGATCTCTGGCGCCTTGGCCGGCGTTGGCGCCTTTCTCGCCGCCTTCGCCCCTGCCTTGCCCGGGGCGGCCTTCGAGACGCGCGAGGCCGGGGAGGCCTTGCGCCTCGCCGTGCCCTTGCCGGCAACCGACGCGGAACGGACCCGGTCCGCCCGGTCCCCCTTTCCGCCGCGCCCGGCATCGCCCTTCCAGGCACGCCCCGCGACCCGCTCGTCCTTCAGCATTCCCCTTTCACCACTCCTGCCGGCATCCGTCCCCGGGGCGTCCCTGCCACCCCGATGCCGGGCGCGCACTGCGCAGGCGTGGGATGCCGCTCATCGAATCGACCATTATAGACTATCGGGGCCCGACGGTTTTTCCCGGGAACGGGCTTTTCCGTGCCGGTCACTGCCCGCCGAGCGCCTCTTTCAGCCTCCTGCGGCGGTCCTCCATCTCGCGGCTGTCGCGGGAGATCTCCCGGAACTTGTCGCCGATCGCCTCGAACTCGTTCCTGACGTCCATGTCGGGACCGTCGAAGCGGACGGCGCTGTCGGTCAGCCGCTTGGCCAGCCGGCGGTATCCCGTCTTGACGAGATGCTCGGAGAGCATCATGGGGCCCGGGGACTCCCGCTCGATCCACGCGCAGATGTCGTGGAACAGCTCGACCTCCCGCTGGTCGCCCAGTATCGGGATGTCCTCGACCTCGAGGACCAGCCCGGGGTCGCGGTTGAGGCACGCAATGATGCGGTAGAGCGGCCCGTCCTGGTTGAACAGCAACGGCGAGCGGTCGAGGTTGCGGGCCGCCGACTCCGCGCGCATCGTGTGGGCGGCGTCCTTCAGGCCGCCCGCCGAGATCCCGGTCTTCTCCGCCAGGAGGGCGTAGATGCTCTCCCGAAGGAACGGGGCGCTCTGCCTGTCGATCCGCTCGACCATCTCCGCCGCGACGCGCATGCGGCCCACCTGGGCCGCGTCGCCCGCGTCGGACCTGCCGGTTATCCCGGCCCACTCGGCCAGGAACTCCGACAGGGGCTTCGCGCCCGACGCCAGCCCGAGGAAGCCGTCCTTCCCCGCCTTGCGCACGTGGCTGTCGGGATCGTCCCCCTCCGGGAGGAACATGAACGACACCTCCTTCCCGTCCGACAGGCTCGGCAGGATGTTCTCCAGCCCCCTGCCGGCGGCGCGACGCCCGGCCTCGTCACCATCGAAGCAGAAGACAACCGAGTCCGCGTGCCGCGCCGCCAGCGACATCTGCTCAGGCGTCACGGCCGTGCCCATCGATGCGACCGCGTTCCCGATCCCCCGGTCGGCCAGCACCACGACGTCCATGTAGCCCTCGACGACCACCACGCTTCGCCCTTCCCGGATGGCCGGCAGCGCCTGGTGCGCCCCGTAGAGCAGCCACCTCTTGTTGAACAGCCGACTGTCCGGGGAGTTCAGGTACTTCGCGTTGTCGCCGACGACCGTGCGCCCCCCGAACCCCCTCAGGTTCCCGGACAGGTCGCGGATCGGGAACATGATCCGCCCGCGGAACACATCGTAGCGCCTGCCACTCTCCGACACCCCGACCAGCCCGGCCTCTTGAAGGACCGGGTCGGTGTAGTCCTTCTTGAACAGCCGCTCCAACCCATGCCAGTCATCGGGCGCGTACCCGATCTCGAAGCGGTCGACCGTCTCCTTGGAGATTCCCCTCTCCTCCAGCAGGTACGCCATCTGCTCCTTGCTGCCCCTGAGGAGTTTCCTGTAGAAGTCGACTGCCGCCTGCAGCAGTTCCCGGTGCCGCCGGTGGTGGTCCACGCCCTGCCCGTGTGACGGGAGCGGCATGCCGTGCTCCTCCCCGAGCGCCTTCAGCGTCGCGATGAAGTCGTCGCCGAAGCGCAGCCTCTGCAGGAACTTCAGCACGTCGCCGTGCTCCCCGCAACCGTAGCAGTGGTAGTTGCGCCGCTCCGGGTAGACCACGAACGAGGGGGTGTCCTCCTTGTGGAACGGGCACAGCCCCTTGAACAACTTGCCCTGGCGCTTCAGCTGGACGTACGGCGACACCGTCGCGACGATGTCGACCCGCGACTTCAGGTCGTCGATGAACCCCCGAAGATCCTGGCGTTCGTGCCGCACTGTCCCCATGCCTCGGCGCCTATTATGCCCCACCTGCGCCGGTAAGGCGCGAGCCCCGGCGCTGTTCCCGGGCCGCGCGACTCACCCCGCCCTTTGCGGCCTCGCCAGCCACCCGCCCCCGGCGACAGGTCACCCGTCCGCCGGACCCGCCAGGCCTCCC
>CAZZIL010000004.1:0-6563 GCA_964654265.1 uncultured Gammaproteobacteria bacterium
ACAACAACTTCAAGGTCATGGAGGCGGGCGCCAAGAAGCTCGGCTACAGGAACGTCCACAGCGGCCGGATGGCGATCAACTCCGAGCCGCGCGACGGGCGCCCCTCCTGCCGCCAGCTCGGCTTCTGCTTCCAGGGTTGCCGCATCGGCGCGAAGTGGTCCACCCTGTACGTCGACGTCCCCAAGGCGATCGCGACCGACCGCTACGAGCTGCGCCCCGAGTCGCAGGTGGCGCTGATCACGCACGACGGCTCCGGCAAGGTCGACGGCGTGGTCTACCACGACGCCAGGGGGAACCAGCACCGCCAGAAGGCGCGGGCGGTGTGCGTCGCCGGGAACGCGATCGAGACCCCGCGCCTGTTGCTGCAGTCGGAGACGTCGCGCTACCCGAACGGCCTGGCGAACTCGTCCGGGCAGGTCGGCCGCAACTACATGCGGCACATGACCGCGTCCGTCTACGGGATCTTCCCGCGGCCGGTCAACATGTTCCGCGGCACCACGATGGCCGGGATCTGCACCGACGAGTCGCGGCACGACCCGTCGCGCGGCTTTGTCGGCGGCTACGAGCTGGAGACGCTCTCGCTCGGGGTGCCGTTCATGGCGGCGTTCCTCAACCCCGGCGGCTGGGGCCGGCCGTTCACCTCGCTGATCGACGGGTACACGCACATGGCCGGGATGTGGATCGTCGGCGAGGACATGCCGCAGGAGGGCAACGCCGTGACGCTGCACCCGCGGGAGAAGGACCAGCACGGGATGCCGATCCCGAACGTCCACTTCGACGACCACGAGAACGATGTCGCCATGCGCAGCCACGCGTACCGCCAGGGGCGGGCGATCTACGAGGCGGCGGGCGCGACCACCGTGGTGGAGACGCCGCCGTACCCGTCGACGCACAACCTGGGGACCGCCCGGATGTCGGCCAGGGCGCGCGACGGCGTCGTCAACCGGTGGGGGCAGACCCACGACATCCCCAACCTGTTCGTGTCGGACGGAAGCCAGTTCACCACCGGGGCGGCGGAGAACCCGACGCTGACCATCGTGGCGCTCGCCATCCGGCAGGCGGACCGCATCGCCGACATGATGGCGAAGAAGGAGCTGTAAGGCCTGTCCCGAGCCCCCTCTCCGGGCCTGCCCGGGCGAGGGGCTTCGCCGGGCCGTCCGCTCCCGGACACGCCTGTCCGGGGTGCGCCGCCCGGCGTCGGCGGCAACCGGTGGTCCCCGGCGTACAATCCCGCCCATGGACGGGAACGGCGTGTTGCGCGGCGCCAAGGCGATTGCGTTCGATGTCTACGGGACCCTGATCGACGTCACGGGCGTCGCGGACCTGCTGTCGGGGCTTTTTGGCGGGGGCAGGGGCCCGGCCCTCGCCCGGCGCTGGCGCGAGAAGCAGCTGGAGTACACCTTTCGCCGCGCGCTGATGGGGCGTTACGCCGACTTCGGGACGTGCACCCGGCAGGCGTTGCGGTGGACCTGCGCGGAGGCGGGGCTCGCGTGCGAGCCGGCGGCCGAGGACCGGCTGATGGCGGAGTATGCGCGCCTCCCCCCTTATCCGGATGCGAGGGTCGCGCTTGGCGCGCTTCGGGACTCGCACAGGCTGTTCGCCTTCTCGAACGGGACGGCCGGCCAGGTCCGGGAGGTCCTCGCGAACGCGGGGATCGCCGGGCGCTTTCACGGGGTTGTCAGCGTGGACGAGGTCTCGTCGTTCAAGCCCGACCCGAGGGTCTACCGGCACTTCCTGGATCGTGCCGGGGTGCCGGCTTCGGAGGCGCTGCTGGTCTCCGCCAACACGTTCGACATCGCCGGGGCCGTCTCCGCGGGTATGCGCGCCGCCTGGGTCAACCGGGCGGGGGCGGCGTTCGACCCTTGGGAGTTCGCGCCGACGGTCGAGCTGTCCTCGCTCACGGACCTGGGGTCGGCGCCGGTCCCGGCCTGACGGGGGGCGGGCTGTCGGCCTTCCGTCGTCTTGGCGCGGTGTCCCCGCGGCTTCCGGGATGCGTTGTTTGCGGGGGTGAGACCCGCTTGGTGTTATAGTTCCAAGCTTGACAGGCGACCGGCAGGCAAGACGATGAGGATGACGGGTGCGGAGATCGTGATTCGGAGCCTCCAGGAGGAGGGGGTCGACTATGTGTTCGGCTACCCGGGCGGCGCCGTGCTGTTCATCTACGATGAGCTGTTCAAGCAGAAGCGGGTCCGGCACATCCTGGTGCGTCACGAGCAGGGGGCGGCCCACGCGGCCGACGGCTACGCGCGCTCAAGCGGCAAGGTCGGCGTCTGCCTGGTGACCTCGGGCCCGGGCGTGACCAACGCGGTGACCGGGATCGCGACGGCCTACATGGACTCGATCCCGATGGTGATCATCAGCGGCCAGGTGCCGTCGCACGCGATCGGGCTTGACGCGTTCCAGGAGGTCGACAGCGTCGGCATCACGCGCCCGTGCGTGAAGCACAACGTGATCGTGAAGTCGGCGGCGGACATCGCCCCGGCGATCAAGCGCGCCTTCTACCTGGCGGGGACCGGCCGGCCCGGCCCTGTGCTGGTCGACATCCCCAAGGATGTCACAACCCAGGTCGCCGACTTCGACTACTCGGTCGACGTCCGGATGCGCAGCTACGCCCCCACCACGAACGGGCACGTCGGCCAGATCAAGCGCGGGCTGAGGCTGGTGAAGGGCGCGAAGCGCCTGATGGTCTATTCCGGCGGCGGCGTGATCCTCTCGGACGCGGCCGAGAGTCTCACCCGGCTGGTGAGGACGCTCGGCTGCCCGTGCACCAACACCCTGATGGGCCTTGGCGGCTACCCGGCCACCGACCCGCAGTTCATCGGCATGCTCGGCATGCACGGCACGTACGAGGCCAACATGGCGATGCAACACTGCGACGTGCTGCTCGCGATCGGGGCGCGCTTCGACGACCGGGTGATCGGCAACCCGGCGGACTTCCAGCGCGAGAACCGCAAGATCGTCCATGTCGACGTGGACCCGTCGTCGATCTCGAAGCGGGTCAGCGTCGATGTCCCGATCGTCGGCGACGTGTCCGCCGTGCTCGGGCAACTCGAGGAGCAGCTGCGCTCGGAGGACGCCCACCCCGACAAGGAGGCGATGGCCGACTGGTGGAGGCAGATCGACGAGTGGCGCGCGCGCGACTGCCTGCGCTACCGGAAGGACCCGTCGGTGATCAAGCCCCAGCAGGTGGTCGAGGCGCTGTTCAAGGTCACCGGGGGCGACGCCTACCTGACCTCCGACGTCGGCCAGCACCAGATGTGGGGGGCGCAGTTCTACAAGTTCGACAAGCCGCGGCGCTGGATCAACTCCGGCGGGCTCGGCACCATGGGCTTCGGCCTGCCGGCGGCGATGGGGGTCCAGCTCGCGTTCCCGGGCGCGCCGGTCGCCTGCGTCACCGGGGAGGCGAGCATCATGATGTGCCTGCAGGAGCTGTCGACCTGCAAGCAGTACGGGCTGCCGATCAAGATCGTGAACCTGAACAACCGCTACATGGGTATGGTGCGCCAGTGGCAGCAGTTCTTCCACGGCGACCGGCGCGCCGAGTCCTACATGGACGCGCTGCCCGACTTCGTCAAGCTCGCCGAGAGCTACGGGCACTCCGGCGTGCGGGTCGAGGACCCCGCCGACGTCGAGGACGCGCTCGCCTCCGCGTTCGCCCGCAAGGACGAGCTGGTGTTCATGGACTTCGTGACGGACCAGACGGAGAACGTCTACCCGATGGTCGAGGGCGGCAAGGGCCTCACCGAGATGATCATGTCGGAGGACCTGTGAGGCGCATCCTCTCCTGCCTGGTGGAGAACGAGGCGGGGGCGCTCTCCAGGATATCCGGGCTGTTCTCCGCCCGCGCCTACAACATCGAGAGCCTGTCGGTGGCCCCGACCGAGGACCCGACGCTGTCGCGGATGACGATCGTCACCACCGGCAACGACGACGTCATCGAGCAGATCACGAAGAACTGCAACAAGCTGATCGAGGTCTTCAGGGTGAGGGACATCACCGGCGTCCCGCACGTCGAGCGCGAGCTGATGCTGGTCAAGGTGGCCGCCCGCAAGCGCAAGCTGCGCGAGGAGATGAAGCGGCTGGCCGACGTCTTCCGGGCGCAGATCATCGATGTCACCCGGGACAGCTACGTGATCGAGATCACCGGCGACGGCAACAAGCTCGATGCGTTCCTTGCCGCCTGCGGGAAGGAGGCGGTGATCGAGGTGGTGCGCACCGGCACCGCCGGCCTCACCCGCGGACCGGGGTCGCTCGGCTGAGGAACGGCGCGCGCCCGCGCGCGAGGGTCTGCCCGCGTTCCGCCCCGACCGAGACCATGTCGACGCGCCCGCCCGACAGCCTCTCGATCCTGCGGACGAAGTCCCGCATCCTTCCCGGCATGTCGGCGAAGCTCCCCAGCCCGGAGGTGGACTCCCCCCAGCCGAGGACCGTCTCGTAGACCGGTTGCGCGTCGGCGCTGTCGAGCGCCTGGACCGGGAACCCGTCGACCGGCACGCCGCCGACCCGGTAGCCGACGCACAGGCGGATCTCGTCCAGCCGGTCCAGCACGTCGAGCTTGGTGACGCATAGGCTGCGGCAGCCGTTCAGACGCATCGCGTAGCGCAAGGCGGGGATGTCGAGCCACCCGCACCGGCGGGTGCGCCCGGTGGTCGCACCGTACTCGTTCCCCCACTCGAGAAGCATGCGCCCGGTGTCGTCGCGCAGCTCGGTGGGGAAGGGGCCCTCGCCCACCCGGGTGGCGTAGGCCTTGGCGACCCCGACCACCCGGGGGGACAGGCCCACCCCGGTGCCGCCCGCCGATGCGCCCGCCAGGCAGGACGACGAGGTGACGTAGGGGTAGGTGCCGTGCTCGAAGTCGAGCAGCGCGCCCTGGGCCCCCTCCAGCAGGACGTTCCTCCCCGACGAGACGGCCTCCTCCAGCGCGCCCGGGACATCCCCGACGAGCGGCTCGATGCGGTCGCGGATCCCCGCAAGGCCGTCCAAGACCGCCCCGGGGTCGATCCCGGGCAGGCCGTGAAGGCCGGTCAGCAGCTGGTTGTGGTGGTCGGCCATGCGCGCAAGCTTCGGCTCCAGCCGCCCGTTGAACAGGTCGCGCAGCCGGACCGCGCGCCGGCCTGTCTTGTCCTCGTGCACCGGGCCGATGCCCCGCTGGGTGGTGCCGATCCCGGCGGTCCCCTTCTCGCGGGCGCCGTCCACCGCGATGTGGTGCGGGAGAATCATCGCGCAGTTCTCGCTCACCCGGACGCGCCCGGCGGCGTCGATCCCGACCTTCGCCAGCTCGTCCAGCTCGCCCAGCAGCGCCCACGGGTCGATGACCACCCCCTGGCCGACCAGGCAGGTGACATGCGGGTGGAGCACCCCCGACGGCACCAGGTGCAGCACGGAGCGCACGCCGCCCACGACGATGGTGTGGCCGGCGTTGTTGCCGCCCTGGAAGCGCACCGCGACGTCCGCCCCGTTCGCGCAAAACCAGTCGACTATCTTTCCCTTGCCTTCGTCGCCCCACTGCAGGCCGACGACGGCCAGGACGTTACGCGCCATCGGCCTGTGCCGCGAGCGGCTCGGCCGACCACCCGGCGTCGCCGCGCACCAGGCGGGCGCGGCATCCCCGGATGTCGTCGCCGTCCCCGTGGAGAAACCGGATCCGTTTCCCGTCCGTCCGCAACGCCCGGACCGCGCAGACCCAGTCCGGGTCGGGCTGTCCCGGCACCGGGACGGCCACCGCCGTCTCTTCTGGCCGGGAGGCGGGCGGGAGGATCTGCCCCGCCAGCTGCTTGAGGTCCATGCTGAACCCGACCGCCGGGCGCCGCGTGCCGTCCGGGGCGGGACCCCCCTCGTAGCGCCCGCCGCGGACCAGGCGTCGGCGACCCGCGCACACGTCGAACACCATGCCGGTGTGGTAGCCGTGCCCGGCCGGCAGGCAGAGGTCGATCTCGACCTCGCCGTGGCCGCCCATGCGCACCGCCTCGGCGAGCCGCCCCAGCGAGTCGGCGGCCTCCTGGATGACGGGACTGGCGCCGAACTCCTTCCTCAGCGCGTCAAGCGGGGCATCGCCGATCGATGCGTCGATCAGCGTCTCCAGCGCATCGACCAGCCCTTCCGGGACCTGCCCGCCGTTGTTGCGCCGCAACGGCGCAAGGTCGCGCCGCGCCAGCGCCTGGCGCGTGCGCCGCAGCGTGGCGTCGTCCAGGCCGGGCGCGACCATCCCCGGTATCGCGGCGTGCCCGATCCCGATGCGTAGGTCCTTGACGCCGACCTGCCGCAGGGAGGAGCACGCGAGGTCGAGGCACTCCCAGTCGGCGCCGGACCCCGGGCACCCGTGAAGCTCGGCGCCGATCTGCTCAAGCTCGCGGCTGGACCACGGATGGGACGGCACCGAGTGCAGCACAGGCCCGCAGTAGCACAGGCGGCTCACCCCGCGGCCGTGCGACAGGTGGGCGTCCACCCGCGAGGTCTGCGGGGTGATGTCGGCGCGCACGCCCAGGGTGCGCCCGCTCAGCGAGTCGGTGAACTTGAAGGTGCGGCTGTCGAGGTCGCCGCCCACCCCCGCCAGCAGCGTCTCC
>CAZZIL010000005.1:0-3524 GCA_964654265.1 uncultured Gammaproteobacteria bacterium
CCAAGGACCACAAGGGGCCCCCTGCGCGCAAAAAAGTCCTCCTCCGGGCACTTGACGCTCCTTTCGTGCCGGTCTGTGATCAGCAGGCGGCGCCGGATGTACGGCGTTGCCGACACCTTGTGCTCGCGCCTGCGCATGGCGACCCGCCTTGCTGACGCGATCGGGACGGGCACTCTTGGGCGTGTCCGACGGACTGTCTCTGTTTCTCCGGTCATCGGTCGGTCTTGTTGTTCGCGCATCGGGCGTTCACACACGGGCGTTGCCAGTGATGCACAGCCCCGGTTGCGCCGAGTATAGCACGGACGGCAGTTGCCTGGGGTTGCGGTGTGGGATTTTTCTGCCACGACCGTGCCCGGTGGGCATCCCACCCTGTCCGCCGGCGCAGGATGGGGCCGAAGTGGAACTCACCACCGCCGGTCGAGACCCGCCCTGCGTGCTTGCTACCCTTGACGGCTTGGTCTTTCCGCCAACCACACCCGGAAGCATGTGTGCGGTCCGCCGCATCTCTCCCTGCCTGCCCTTCGACATTCTCGCCCTCGCGGGTGGTTGTCCCGGCTTGGGCATGGGCACCCAGGGTGCGGACCGCCTTCGGGGGGCGTGCTTGGTCGGTGTGGGCGGCGGCGGACCGACAGTCGGGTGTTCTCCGCAACGAGGCGACGAGTTCTCCGGCGCGGGGATCTTTCGCGCCGGCCTGGTGTCCGCCAGGAGTTGGCGCAGGGGGCGATCTGCCTGCCGTGGCGCGGTGCGCGATCAGGTCGTGGCGGGCGGCCTGGCGCGCGTGCGATGCTCTTCCTTGCTTCCGACCTCTCTCCGGCCGTTGGGTGCTCGCGCGGTTCGGCGGGCGTGGTCGGCGGGGTGGTGGCGCTCGGCCGGGATGCTTGGGGCGTGTTGGCGTCAATCGGGAGCAGGGGGGCGTCTGCGTTGGCCGGGCTCGCCTGCGAGTTACCGCGTGGCGCCAGCTACGTCTCAGACTCTCCCGAACAGTGCATGGGGAGCTGGCGACCGTGCCGGTCGCACCTCGCCCCGGCCTTGCGGCGTTGCCGGACGCGCCGATAACGGGTAGAATTCCGCCATCGCCGGGACACCAACCGTCCCCGGGGGCCAGGAAGGGGACCGCATGAGAGTTTTCTACGAGAAGGACGCGAACCTGAAGCAGCTGAAGCGGCGCGCGATCGTCGTGGTCGGCTACGGGTCGCAGGGGCACGCCCACGCGAACAACCTGAAGGACTCGGGGATGGACGTCACCGTGGCCGTGCGCAAGGACGGGCCGTCCTGGAAGAAGGCGAAGTCAGCCGGGCTGAAGGTGGCGGAGGTCGCCTCCGCGGTGAGGAAGGCCGACGTCGTGATGATGCTGCTGCCGGACGAGACCCAGGCGGACGTCTACCGCGAACAGGTCGGGGCGAACATCAAGAAGGGCGCCGCGCTCGGATTCGCCCACGGCTTCAACATCCACTTCGGCCAGATCGAGCCGCGCGCGGACCTCGACGTGGTCATGGTGGCGCCGAAGGGGCCTGGCCACCTGGTGCGCTCGACCTACGTCGGCGGCGGGGGAGTCCCGTGCCTGATCGCCATCGACCGGGACCGCAGCGGGCAGGCGAAGGGGACCTCGCTGGCCTACGCGGCCGCGATCGGCGGGGGACGCGCCGGCATCATCGAGACCTCGTTCCGGGAGGAGACGGAGACCGACCTGTTCGGCGAGCAGGTGGTGCTGTGCGGCGGGATCATCGAGCTGGTCAAGAAGGGGTTCGAGGTGCTCGTCGAGGCCGGGTACTCGCCGGAGATGGCCTACTTCGAGTGCCTGCACGAGACCAAGCTGATCGTCGACCTGATGTACGAGGGCGGGATCTCGAACGTGAATTACTCGATCTCGAACACCGCCGAGTACGGGGAGATCACCCGCGGCCCGCGCGTGGTCAACGAGGAGGCGCGCGAGGAGATGCGCAGGATCCTGCGCGAGATCCAGACCGGGGCGTTCGCGCGCGAGTTCGTGCTGGAGAACAAGGCGAACGCGGCGCAGCTCAAGAGCACGCGCCGGGCGATCGACGCGCATCCGATCGAGCAAGTGGGGGCGAAGCTGCGGGGGATGATGCCGTGGATAGCCAAGGCCCGGCTGGTCGACAAGAAGCGGAACTGAGCGGGACGGACCGGCCCGGGCGACCGGGCGACGCCGGAAGCCGCCATCCCTTGCTCGCGAGGGAAGGGTGGGGGTTTCTGTCGCTGACCCTGGTGGCCGCGGCCGGGACGTGGGCCGCCGCCGGGTGGCTGTGGTCGCTCCCGTTCTGGGCCGCCTTCCTCTTCTGCGCGCAGTTCTTCCGGGACCCGCCGCGGCACCGGCCGGCTGGCGAGGACATCGTCGTCTCCCCGGCGGACGGCAGGCTGGTGCAGGTCGGCCGCGTGCCCAACCCGCACGGCGAGGGGGACGCGCTGAAGATCAGCGTCTTCATGAACGTGTTCAACGTGCACTCGAACCGGGTGCCCTGCGACGGCGAGGTGGTCGAGACCGTGCACCACCAGGGCAAGTTCGTCAACGCGGCGTTGGACAAGGCCTCCAAGGACAACGAGCGCCAGGTCACCCGGTTGCGCTGCGGCACGCGCGAGGTCGTGCTGGTCCAAGTGGCCGGCCTGATCGCGCGCCGCATCGCGTGTTACCTGAAGGCCGGGCAGCGGGTGCGCGCCGCCGACCGCTTCGGGTTCATCCGCTTCGGGTCGCGGGTGGACTTGTTCCTCCCGCCCGACACGGTTTCGAGGGTCTCGGTCGGGGACCGGGTGCGCGCCGGGTGTGACGTGGTCGCGACGTTGCCGGAGGAGGACGGTGGACGGGACTGAGACTCCCCCGCCGGAGGAGGGGGGCAAGGCGCGGCGCCGGGCGGTCTACCTGCTGCCGAACCTGTTCACGACCGGGGTGATCCTCGCCGGGTTCTACTCGGTGGTCCAGTCGGTCAACGGGAGCTACGAGAAGGCGTGCCTGGCGCTCTTCGTCGCGATGGTCCTCGACGTGTTCGACGGCATGGTCGCGCGCATGACCAACACCCAGAGCGCGTTCGGCGGCGAGTACGACTCGCTGGCGGACGTCATCGCGTTCGGGATGGCGCCGGCGATGCTCGCGTACCTGTGGGGCGTGTCGGACCTCGGGCGCGTGGGCGCCGCATTCGCGTTCGTCTACGTGGCCGCGACGGCGATCCGCCTGGCGCGCTTCAACATCTCGCCGCCGCGGGCGGACCGGGACTTCGTTGGCCTGCCGTGCCCGGCCGCCGCCGCGCTGGTCACCGCCTTTGTCTGGATGCTGGTCGACCTGGAGGTCGACACCTCCCCGCTCGCCTGGCCGATCGCGGGTGCGACCCTCCTCGCGGTCGCGGCGCTGTCGATGGTCGGCAACACCCGCTACATGAGTCTGAAGCGGTTCGGGGTCAAGGGCCGGATCCCGCTCCGGTTCCAGCTGGCCATGATCGCGGTGATCGCCCTGTTGGGGATGTTTGCCGACGACCTGCCGACCTTGCTCTTTTTCCTGTTCGCCACCTACTGGT
>CAZZIL010000006.1:0-2937 GCA_964654265.1 uncultured Gammaproteobacteria bacterium
CTCGTACGGGAGACTCGTCGAGATCCCGTTCGGGTAGATCTCGTTCACCCCGAGCCCCTCGGGCTCCAGGAACACCTGGTGGCGCTCGCGCCCGGCGAAGCGCACCACCTTGTCCTCGATGGACGGGCAGTAGCGCGGGCCGACGCCGGTGATGCCCCCGCAGTTGAGCGCGGAGCGCGGCAGCGCGTCGCGGATGATCGCGTGCGTGCGCGCGACGGTGTGGGTGATGTGGCACGACACCTGGCGGGGACGGCCCGGGCACGGGCCCATGAACGAGAACAGCGGCGCCGGGACGTCGCCGGGCTGCTCCTCCAGTCCCGAGAGGTCCACGGTGCGCCCGTCGATGCGCGGGGGAGTCCCGGTCTTGAGGCGCCCGGCGCCCCCCATGACCTCCCTCAGCCGGTCCGCCAGCCGGTCCGCGGCGCCCTCGCCGGCCCGCCCGCCCGCGTGGCTCCGGTCGCCGACGTGGATCCGTCCGCCCAGGAAGGTGCCGGCGGTGAGGACCACCGCGCGCGCGCGCAGGCGGAGGCCGAGCGCGGTGACCGCCCCGGCGACGTGCCCGTTCTCGACCAGCAGGTCCGTCACCGGCTGCTGGAAAAGGTCGAGCCCCGGGCAGCCCTCGACCGCGCGGCGCATGGCCGACCGGTAGAGGTCCCGGTCCGCCTGCGCGCGGGTCGCGCGAACCGCCTCGCCGCGGCTGCGGTTGAGACGGCGGAAATGGATCCCGGCCCGGTCGGCCGCAAGTCCCATGGCGCCGCCGAGCGCGTCGATCTCGCGGACGAGGTGTCCCTTGCCGATCCCGCCGATCGCCGGGTTGCACGACATCTGGCCGACGGTCTCGATGCTCTGGGTGAGCAGCAGCGTTCGCGCGCCGGCGCGGGCCGACGCGAGCGCGGCCTCGGTCCCGGCGTGCCCGCCGCCGACAACGATCACGTCATGGGGGTCGCGGCTCACGGCGCCCCCGGGTGCGGGAGCCTATCCCGCCGCCGATTCCAGCGGCTCGTAGCTGGCTTCATTGAGGTGGCGGGCCTCCCAGTCCGCGAGCAACCCGAACGCCGCCTGGGAGTCCGTCGAGCGCTCGAGCCCTCCCATGAGGTCCTCGTCGCCGAGCATGCGGGTGAACATCGCGCAGGCGCGCAGGTGCGACGGGGACGGCGACTCCGGCGAGAGGATGACGAACAGGTTCTTCACCGGGTTGTCGTCCATGGTCTCGAACACCACGGGCTGCCGCAGCCGGACGAACGCCGCCACCGGCTGGCGGATGTTCTCCATGCGCCCGTGGGGGATCGCGGTCCCCTTGCCGATCACGGTCGACCCGAGGCGCTCGCGGGCGATCAGGCTCTCGAACACGTTGCGTCGCGCGACGCCGATGTTGTTCTCGAACAGCAGCGCGATGTGCTCGAGCACCCGCTTCTTGCTGCCGCAGTCGAGGTCGAGCACGATGTGGTCCGGGGGGAGCAGGTGGGTCGGTCTTAGCTGGGATTCCATTCGGGTCAACTCCTGCGGGATTGCCTCTTGTGCTTGAGGTCCTTGATCTGGCGGTCGATCTTGCCGGCCGCGCTGTCGATGGCGGCGTACATGTCGCCCTCCTCGCTCTTGGCGAAGAAGTCGTGCTGCCGGGCGTGGATGCGCACCTCGGTGGTGTTGCGGTTCTTCTCGACCGACAGGACGACGTTGCAGCTCGACGGCGGCTGGTCCAGGTGGCGCAGCACCTTGCCGATCTTCTCGCGCACGTGGGCGGTGAGCGCCTCCGTCAGGTCGACGTGCTGTCCGCTGATCTCGATCCCGTCCATGCGCGCGGCGCCTGTCAGTCGGCGGTCCCCGCCGGCCGGGCGTCCCCGCGGCGGGGCGCGCATCGCGCGTGGGACGGCGGGATGCCGAGTTCCGTCCGCATGAGGGCGACCGTCCGACGGGAGGCGCCGCCAAGGCCCGGCGCCGACTCCGCGAGCATCCGGTCGGTCATGGGCGCTCGTGGGTCCTCGTCGGCTATGGCTTTCCTGATCGCTTCCAACACGCTTGTCCGTGGCACCCCGGCGCCGGCGAAGGCCCGGGGAAGGAGGTATTTTAACGCATGGAACCCCCTCGGGGACGTGAACGTCTTGCCGCGGACGGCCAGGGACACGGTGGTCACGCTGGCGCCGGTTTCGCGGGCGATGTCGGCGAGGCGCAGCGGGCGCAACCCCGGCGCGCCGCGCTCCCAGAAGTCGCGCTGGAGGTCGACGGCGACCTGCGCGACCTCGAGCAGCCGCCGGCGCCGGTAGTCGACCGCGCGGGCCAGGCCGGACGCGGCGCGCCACAGCCGCGCGATCTCCGGGCGGGTGGCCGGGTCCCAGGGCGCGCCGGCGTCGCGGGGGGGCGCCGCCGTGTCCGCGCCGATGTCGAGTCCCGGGCCGGGAATCGCGCGCCACAGGGTGCGGGACTTGCGGACGATGATGTCCGGGGACTGCGCGTCGATGGCGCCGCCGAAGGAGTCGGTCGGGCACGGGTCGAGCGCGCGGATCACGCCGAGCGCCTCGTCGAGCCGGTCGGGGGGGAGTGCACCGATCTCCCGCCGGGCGAGCGCATCGAAGTGGTTCTCGAGGATGTTCCCGGCCTGTTGCAACGCGCCGGCGGCGGGGTCGTCGCGGCGCAGCTCGGCGACTTGGGCGAGCAGGCGCGTCCGCAGGTCGGGGGTCCCCAGCCCCGAGGGGTGGAGTGTCCCGATCCGGTCGCGCGCGTCGCGGATCGCGCGCACGGACGCCCCGTGGAACGGCTCCAGGGCGGCGATCTCCCGGTCGCCGAGCGCCAGGTAGCCGTCGTCGTCGAGGAGGTGGACGAGCGCCTCGGCCAGCGCGGCCGCGGGTTCCGGCCAGCCGCTACGCCGGCACTGGTCGGCCAGGTGCCTGCGCCACGTGACCGGCTCGGCGACGTCCTCGCCGGGGTCCTCGCCGGCGAGAG
>CAZZIL010000007.1:0-1543 GCA_964654265.1 uncultured Gammaproteobacteria bacterium
CCGACGCGGTTGTCGACATGGCCCGCGTCGCCCCCGGGGAGATGTGCGAGGTCGTCGACCTGTTCCTGCAATCGTGCGTTGCCTTGCGGAGCCGACGGCTCCCGTACCTCAGGGAGGAGGGCAGCTGGCTCAAGGCGACCAAGATTCTGCTTGCCCGCGACGACGTGGGCGCGCAGGAGCGCGACCGCCTCCGGGAAATCGAGCGCATGCTGCAGCCGGACGAGGCCGCGCCCCCGCCAAGGCAGTCCGCCCCCCGGGACCCGGCGAGCGCCGAGGAAGACACCCGCGCGGCATGATCTGCGTTGTCGGCGCGGGCCTCAGCATTGACGCGGGGGTGCCGGGAATCGCTGGTCTGCAACAAAGGATTGAGCGCAGGTTCAGGGGGCACCCTGAGCACGACACGGCGTATCGTGTTGCCCGCGAGCAGGTGAAGGAGGTTGTGTTGTCCGGCCGGGGAACGTCAGGCAGGCAGAGGTCCGGCGCGAAAGTGGGGAATGAACCCTGGCTGGAGGAGCTGATCGATGTGCTCAACTCAGGCGGGGAACTGCCGGACACCTCCCCCGGGGACAAGTCGAGGTTGCGAAAGGCGGTGATGGCGGTCATCGGGGAGAGCCTGAACGTGGCCGGGACCAACCCCGGCCCCCCGGGATACTACGTGCGCCTCATCGAACGCGCACTCCGGCGGTGGCGCACGGTGCACATCTTCTCCGTCAACTTCGACCTCTGCGTCGAGCTGCTGACGCTTCTCGGCTACGTGGTGGAGACGGGCTTCGGGGGATACGGTCCCGGACATCCCTGGGAGAAGGCCCGGTTCCTGCATCCCGTCTCGGGCGCGCAGGTGTTCCTCTACAAACTGCACGGGTCGATGAACTGGCGGATCAGGGAGGACGGCAGGCTGTGCTCGCTTGACCCACGCGGCTTCAAGGACATCGAGGAGGCGCGGATCGTTCTCGGGAGAAGGCCGAAGGAGGCCGGGGAGTTCCCCGAGCCGTACTGGTTCTGCCAGGAACACCTCCTTGAGGTTGCGCCCGAAGTCCGAGAGATCTGGGTCCTCGGGTACTCGTTCCACGACGACGGGGTGAACGCGATGCTCGGGGCCTTCGTGGCGCAACGCCAATGCGACCGGGTTGTCGTGCTGTCGAAGTTCCCGGCCCCGCCGGGGCGGGACCGGGAGTTCGCCAGGATCCGGGAGATCCTTCGCGGGAATGGCCGCGTGGTGTTCATCTCCGGCACCGCCGAGAAACTGTCGCGCGGGGGCTACGACCGCCTGCTGTGCCCGGGACCTGATTCTCCGGGACCGTAGGCGGGCGCTCACGCGGCCGGGCGCCGGGGCGCGAGCACGTCCGGGTCGGTGCGCACGTGCACCAGGAAGGGGCGCCGCGCCGCGAGTGCGCGCCGCATTGCCGGGCCGAACTGCCCCTTGCGCTCCACCCGGGCGGAGCCGCACCCGAACGCCCGCGCAAGCGCCGTGAAGTCCGGGTTGGAGAGCCGCACCGCGGACTCGCGCCCCGGGTAGCGCCGCTGCTGGTGCATGCGGATGGTC
>CAZZIL010000008.1:0-5992 GCA_964654265.1 uncultured Gammaproteobacteria bacterium
TTGACCCCCCCCCCACCTCCCCAGCCACACACACACCTCTTGACGAGCAGCACGTTCGTGATTTATTTTCGTATGACATAGAGCATCACTCGATCCCCGGTCACATGGTTGCGCACTTGCTTGAGAAGATATCCAGCATCAGAATTCTGGACCCGGCTGTGGGCTCTGGAGCATTTCTTATGAGTGCCCTCCACAAGCTTTCGCTGGCACTTCGGAAACTCGGTCAAGAAGGGGAGATGCGGGACGTAGGACCGCCGACTGATAGACTTGCATCACCTGACGGGCCGCCGTCCTCCAATTTCCATCTCACGGAATTCAGGCGGAAGCTGCACCTGATACAAAACTGTCTATTTGGCGTTGACATACAACCTATCGCCTGTCATATCGCGAAATTGCGAATTTTTATTTCTCTGGTGATTGAGCAACAAAGCACCGCAGACATGCAGTCGAACTATAACATCGAGCCTCTACCGAACCTCGAAAGCAAAATTATCGCAGCGAACACCTTGGTTGGCGTGCAATATTTGGTTCAGAGCAATCTTGACGTGGGGGACCTAGATAATCAGAATATCCAGGATATCAAAAATTCTCTGAGAAGGGTGCGTGCCGAGTATTTTCTTCCCTCGTCGCGCGAAGAGAAAGATCGACTGGCGAGACAAGATCAGCAACTCCGACTGAGGCTTAGGGAAGAGCTGCAAGCTCTGTGGCAGGACCGGAATCGGGAAATAGTCAAGATATCTCAGTGGAACCCGTATGATCAAAGTTCATCCGCGGACTGGTTTGACCCTGAATGGATGCTGGGGATACACAGTGGATTTGGCGTGGTCATTGGTAACCCTCCATATGTGCGTGCTGATGGGGTCAATTCTTATCCGGATCTCAGGAGAGTAATTAAGGATAGCAACCAGTACGTTACCCTTTCGGGCAGATGGGACTTGTACATCCCGTTTCTTGAGCGTGGGCACAATCTCCTTGCGTCCAGTGGGATACTGTCGTATATCATACCTGACGCCTACTGTCGCTCGAAATACGCGTGTCTGTCTCGGAAGTGGCTCCTAGGCAATAGTCGGATGCGGCAAATTGATTTCTACGAGGCAATCAAGTTGTTCGATGCTGGCGTGAAGAACATTTCCTTCGTGGCGCAGAAGATGGATGGCGGCAATAGTGCACCTGTCCGATTTAAGCACTACCCGTGCTTTGGCGATAGGACAAAGCTGAGCACTGCTTGTCAAAATCGCGCAGGCGAAGCGTTGTTTCTGTCGGACCCGGAGGCGAACACATTTGATTTTTCAAAGTTGCGCAATGTGCTGCCGATTAAGTTTCTCGGCTACATTAGCTATGGGTTGCGCGCAAATAGTGTTAGGCACTCACCAACCAAGTTCGTGACTAGCGACATGACTTCGGAATGCAAGTCCGCTTCCCACACAAAGGCGTTCGTAGAGGGCAAACACATAGCCAAGTGGTTTGTGAAGCGGCGCATATTTCTTGAGTGGGGCACCGAGCGTGCACCGAGTATGTTCTACACTCGAACATTTGACGAGCTTTATGATGTTCAAGAAAAGCTAATAATAAAACGCCTGTCAGGCCTTGAGCCCAAAGTCTGTTATGACGACGAGCAAACTCGCTTCAACCAGACATGCATCGGGTTTGTCCCCTGGGAGTGCTTGAGAAACGTTCGGAATCGTTCCATTGACAAAAGTGCTCGCTATATGGATCAACCTCCTCTGGCGCATGCAATGCCTCGTGAGGAGTGTGAGAAGATCAGCGAGCGTTTCGACATACGATTTGTGCTTGGCGTATTGAATTCAAGAATGGCGCATGCGTACATGATTGCTCATCGCATCAGCAATCAAGACTTGTGCCCGAATCTTTGGAAGGAGCTTCCGATTCCTGATGCTTCTCCAAACGAACAATCGGAGGTTGCGAGCATAGTTAGCAAAATTCTACAGACACCAGATTCCGGTAACTTGGCCGAGATGGAAAGACTCTTGAATGTTGCTGTGTACAGTCTGTACGGTTTGTCATCAGCTGAAATAGAACAAGTAGAAAACTTCCTGCCTGGGAACGACCCGAGTGAAAATATTGAGGATATTGTTGCCTAGTGACTTGTTGCCCCTCCCGCCTCGGGGGATAGTGCGGGGTGGGCATCGGTGGCAGATTGTCGGGGATGTCCGTGGCGATGAGATGGTTTATGAGGGCACGGCGTTGTCTACCCGTTGTCGCAGTGCGCCATGGACGCGGCATACGTGCGCGGTTTGGGTGTCGAGCGCGACATGGTCAAGGTAGCGCGAGATGGTACCACCGAGGCACCCAGGATAGCCTCAGCGGCCCGTGTTGCCTGTACGCGATGTGCTAGGAGGGCGACGGCGTGTAGAAGGACTGCGCGAGGGCGAGAGGTTGCTCTGGCGCGCGACGAAGCGGGACCACTCCCACGCTCGGTTCCGCCTTGGGGTGATGCTCTTGATAACCGACGGCGCGCCCCGCGACATCGACGAGGTCGCGCAGTGGATGAACCAGGCGGGGGAGCGGCGGGATCCGCAAGCGCAGGTGTGCATTGCCGAGATGTATGCGAGGTGGAGGGTGTCCTGCTGGATCTCGACGAGGCGGAGATATGACCGTGCCGGGCGGCAAGGGGGGGCGATGCCGACGCACAGGACACCTTGGGCAGTTCCTCACGGGGACCGAGGCGGAACCCGCCCAAGGGATTTGCCAAGTGGAAAAGGATCTCCGCCAAGAGAGCCACCAGTCGGGCAGTCGGTACCGGCACTGACGGCGCGGTCCCGCCGGAGGACCTTTCAGGGTTGACGTCCTTCGGCGGACCAGTCGGTCGGGCGTGTCCCGATGGGTTAGAATTGTGGGGATTTTTCGCGGGATGGGCACCTTGGCAAAGCACGATGACAGTCTCCCCGGGCTCGGCCGCTTCTGCCCGGCCCGTGTCCGTCCTTGCGCCCGCGGGGCGATCCAGTGAGCGGCAGCGCGGACAGCGGGAGGCTGGACGTCACCCTGTTCCGCCGGCTTCGCGAGGAGGCGGAGAAGGGCGACGTGCATGCCTTGGTCGAGCTGGGCGGCCGTCTCCTTGACGGCGACGGCTTGCCGCAGGACAAGCGGGAGGCCGCGGTGTGGCTGCGCCGGGCGGCCGAGCGGGGGAGCGCCTTGGCGCAACACAACCTCGGCGTCATATACCTCGAGGGCGGCGAGGTCGAGCATGACCCGGTGGAGGCCGTCAAGTGGTTCCGCCGCGCGGCCGAGCAGGGCGAGATCCACGCCCAGCGCAATATCGCCATCATCCTCCACCAGGGGATCCTGGTGCCGCGGGACAATGCCGAGGCCGCGAAGTGGTACCGACACGCGGCCGAGCAGGGCGACGTGGACGCGCAAAACAACCTTGGCGCGATGCACCGCATGGGGGAGGGGGTCCCCCAGGACCTCGAGGAGTCCGCGAGGTGGTTTCGCCGCTCGGCCGAGGGGGGATGCGCCCCGGCGCAGGTGCAGCTGGGACGCATGTATCTCGAGGGCGAGGGCGTGCGCCGGGACCCCTGCGAGGCGGTGCGGTGGTTTCGCGAGGCGGCCAGGCAGGGATACGACGGGGGGCAGTTCCAGCTGGGACTCGCGTTCACCTTTGGCCAAGGGGTGAGGCAGGACCGTGCCGAGGCCATGAGGCTGTACCGGCTCGCGGCGGAGCAGGGGAACCTGGAGGCCCAACACTGTCTCGGGATGATGTACGGGACGGACATCGGCGGCGGGCGGGTGGACCCGGTCGAGGCGATGAGATGGTTCATGAGGGCGGCGGAGCGGGGCTACCCGTTGTCCGAGTGCAACGTCGGCACCGGCTACCAGAAGGGCGCGGGCGTGGAGCGCGACTTGGCGGAGGCCGCGAGATGGTACCGACGGGCGGCGGACAAGGGAGATCCCACCGGCCAGTGTTGCCTGGCCGAGATGCTCCTGGAGGGCGAGGGTGTCGAGAGGGACGTGCGCGAGGCCGAGCGGCTGTTCAGGCTCGCGGCGGAGCAGGGCGACTCCCAAGGCCAGTACCGTCTTGCGCTGATGCTCCTGAAGGGCGAGGGCGTGCCGCGGGCGGAGGGCGAGGCCGTGGAATGGCTCGGCCGCGCGGCGGACCAGGGGAAGACGGACGCGCAGGTGCGCCTTGCCGAGGTGTATGCCAAGGGGGAGGGTGTCGCGCCGGACCCCGACCTGGCCGAGAAGTGGATGCGCCGGGCGGCAACGGTCGGGACCGAGGGCGCCCAGGAGCGCCTTGCCGAGATGCTCCTGGGGCCGGGGGCCGGGCCGAGAGTTTCCCCGGGGAGCGGGAGTCCCGTTGGGCGGGCGCGCCGGGTGCGCCGGATGGGCAAGCGGCGTCGTCGACGCTGACGGCGCGGTCCGCCCGGGATCCGCGGGCGGTCGGCGCCGCCGGGTTTGCCGGGGCCGGGTGCCCGGCGCCGGTCAGCGGCGCGCGTCGCCCGACACCGCTGTCTTGAAGAGCCGCTCGAAGTTGGCGGTGGTCTGCCGGGCGACCTCCTCCGGGTCCTCGCCGCGCAGCTCCGCGCACTTTTGCGCGACGTGGCGGACGAGGGCGGGCTCGTTCGTCTTGCCGCGGAAGGGAACCGGCGCCAGGTAGGGCGCGTCGGTCTCGACCATGTAGCGGTCGGCCGGGATCAGCGGGACGATGGCCGCGACCTCGGAGGCGTTCTTGAACGTGACAATCCCGGTGAAGGAGACGAGGAGTCCGAGGTCGAGCGTGCGCCGCGCCTGGTCGGCGGTGCCGACGAAGCAGTGGAGGACGCCTTCGACCTCGCCTCGCCCCTCGGCCTCGAGTTGGTCGAGCGTCGCGGTGACCGAGTTCCGGGTGTGGACGATGAGCGGCTTGCCCGACTGCCGGGCTGCCTCGATATGCGCGGAGAAGAACTTCCGTTGCAGGGCGTGGTCGGTCCCGTCGCGATGATGGTCCAGGCCGGTCTCGCCGATGGCGACCGCGTGCGGCGAGCTTTCGGCGAGCCGGGCGATGGTGTCGGGCGAGGGGGGATTCCCCTCGCAGTGGTTCGGGTGGACGCCGACCGAGCAGCGGAGTTCCGGGTGGCGTCCGCACAGGGCGATGAGCCCGTCGTGCGACTCGAGCTCCGTCGCGACCATGAGGGCGGCTGTCACGCCCGCCTCGCGCATGCGCGCGACGACGCCGTCGGTGTCGGACGCCAGCGGCTCGTAGTTGAGGTGGCAGTGGGAGTCGACGAGCGGCGCCGCGGTCATGTTTTCTTGGGGTGGGCGGTCCGGACATAGTCGCCGAGCGCGCGCTCCGCGAGCATCCGCGCGTTCACGCTGGTGGCGCTCACCTCGAACATCCGGGAGAGGTCCGCCTGGAGGTCCAGCCACTCCAGGTGTCCGGCGCGTCGCGCGATCCGCTCCAGGTCGGATCCCATCGGCGCGAAATGGGTGGGCGCCACGCCGAACCGCACGGCGGTGACGTCGGCGACCCACTTCACGATCCACTCCATCCAGATGGGCGGGCGGATCTTGTCCCTGTCCTTGTTTTTGTCCTTGTCCTTGCCCTTGTCGAGGGTGGCGGCCATCGGTCCGACCATCGGCAGGCGGTCCTCGCGCAGGAAGTCGATCAGGTGCGTCAGCACTTCAGGGTCCTCCAGTCGGAGGAAGTCGACGGGCGCATGCTCGTACAGGCCGAGCAGAGTCTTCGGACATTCCCTCTTGAGCGACGCCAGCCACTTGCGCGTCTCCTCGTGGGACGGCACGGGCGCGTTGAACATCCTGCATCGGCTCAGCACTGTCGCGGGCAACCTGCCCGGATGGTGGGCGACCAAGATCAGCCCGGAGAGCTCCGGCGGTTCCTCCAGCAGCTTGAGCAGGGAGTTCGCTGCCTCGCGCTTCATCGTGCACGCCGGATAGACGACGACGACGCGGCGCGGCGCCAGCCTCGGCGTGTGCATGCAGAACGGGGCCATCTCCCGGACCTGGTCGATGATGATGGGGTCGCCCCCGCGCTTCT
>CAZZIL010000009.1:0-4329 GCA_964654265.1 uncultured Gammaproteobacteria bacterium
GGTCAGCGAGTTGAACGGGCTGTCCTTCGGGACGACCAAGACCGCCGGGTCCGCGCCCCAGTTCGCGATCGGCTCCAGGTTGTCGATCCCGTAGCTGGTGCCGAACACGATCGACTGCGCGATGAAGTGGGGCACGTTGTACGCCGCCAACTCGTAGCCGTCCGACATCGCATTGTCCGCGAAATGGGTCCAGCCGACCCGCTCGCCGGCGCCGGGACGGTTGACGATCACGATCGGCATCCCGAGGTAGTCCTCGTTCCCCGCGACCATCGTCACGATCCGCGCCTGGAAGTCCGTCGCGCCGCCCGGGCTGTACGCGACCACCAGGCTCACCGGGCGGTCCGGGTAGTCCGCCGCGTGCGTCCCCGGCACGTTCGAGGGGACGGTGGCCATCGCCAACGCCGCCACGACACCGGCGAGCCAACGGCCCGCCCTAAACTTGCGAAGAACTTCCATTTGCCTCCCCTTCTTGGCAGTTGCTCGGAATGCCGTATGCTACCACATCGCGCGCGGAATCCGCCCGCGCGGCGGCCGGGAAGGAACCGGGCGGCCCTTCCGGTCCCGCAAGGAGCGCAGCCGTCGGCTGGCACGGCAGCCCTCGCCTGCGCGATCACCGGCCGCGGTCCTGCCACAAGCGAGGCCGCGCCGGGAAGGCACGTCGACACCGGGCACCCTGGCGGGGGGAGGCGGTCACTCGCCGCGCCCGCCTGGCGGGACTGCCGGGCGTGCCGTCCGCCCGCTGCCGGGAAACATCGTCCCCGGGCCGGGAGGCCCCGGCAGGCGGCATGCGCCAGACTCGGTGGCCGGCAGGGGATCCCGTTGCCGCGTGGCTGGCCACGGGGCCGATGGCGCGGCAGTCGGTCCGCCGCCGAGACCGTCGGTCACGGGCAATGACCTCACGGAAGACTCCATTGTTTTCAATTGGGTGCGCAGAAAGAGGCACTCTCACCGGAACACCCAACGTTTCCAAACCGCAATTTCCCAAGCCGAATTTTTTCGGTTCTGATGATATTGTTTTCAATCATATCCTTGCACGAGGACAGGCTTGCGGTTGCGCACTCACGCAACGACACGCCGAATCATGGGGCATCCCGGCCACAGGAGGATCGCCGCCGGGCCGTTGGCGTCGCGCGGACACCCCACACAGCAAGGGAGTTCGGTTGATGGGCGAGGTGCGTTTCGCGATCGGCGACCCGCCCCGACGGCGAGCAGGGCGGACATGGCGCGGCCTGTCGCGGGACACCTAGAAAGGTCTTTTTTCAGCATAATGGGCATGTTATCCGTGACACTCCGCGGAAGAAAACCTGAATTTGCCAGGCCGGATTTTTTCGAATCTGGGAATTTCCCGTATAATCAGCGTGTTTTTCACGGGCAGGGCCTTGACTGTGCGCTCATGATGGGACGGGTTGAATCAGGCGACACTGCCGGTCGCGGGAGGACCGTGCTTGATCGATGGCGGCGCGCGGACGTGCTACGCGGACTGGGGAGCATGCGGGTGGTGGCGCTGGCGGGTGCGCGGCAGACGGGAAAGACGACGCTTGCCCGGGTGCTTGCCGGGGACGGCGCGGAATATCGCTCCCTTGACAACGAGGACCAGCTGATCTCGGCCCGGGACGATCCGAGGAGCTTCGTCAGGCACGACTCGCGCCTGTTGGTGATCGATGAGGTGCAGAAGGCCCCCGGGTTGCTTCCGGCGATCAAGATGGAGGTGGACCGGGACCAAAGACCGGGGCGTTACCTGTTGACGGGTTCCGCCGAGATCTTTTCGTTGCCGAGTGTCACGGAATCCCTGGCGGGGCGCGTGCGCACCATTCGCCTGAGGTCCCTGACGCAAGGGGAGATACTCGGGAGACCTCCCACCTTCCTGGAGCGGGCCTTCGACCAGGAGTTCAGGGAGCGGGAGAGCGGTCGCGGGGACGCCGGCTCGCGCCAGGACGGCTTGGGGCGGGATGACTATCTGTCGCTGGCGCTGGCGGGCGGCTACCCTGGGACGCTTGGCATGGGCCCCTCGCCTGAGCGGGCAGACTGGCACCGCGACTACGTAGCCGAGTTGCTGGCCCGGGACTTGCGGGAGGTCGCGAACATACGGCGCAAGGCGGCGCTGGCCCTGCTGATAGGGCGCGTGGCGGCGTGGTCATCGAAGGGGCTTGACATGGGCAAGCTGGAGCGGGGCCTTGAGGTCTCGCGCCCGACCTTGGAGACCTACATCAATGCGCTGGAGACGCTTTACCTGGTGGATCGGGTGGAGGCCTGGTTTGACTCCGACTACGCAAGAGGCAGAAGGCCGGCCAAGCTGTTCATGAGCGACTCGGGGTTGATGGCGGGAGAGCTGGGCTGGACACTGCCGAGGGTTCGGGCGAGCGCGGATGCCAGCGGGAAACTGCTGGAGACCTTCGTGCACAGCCAGCTGGCGCCGCTTGCCGACATGGGTCCCTTGAGGCACGAGCTGACCCATTACCGTGACACGTCGGGGAAGGGAAGGGAGGTGGACTTCCTGGTCGCGGACAGCGACGGCAACGTTCTCGGGATCGAGGTCAAGTCGGCGAGGCGGGTCAGTGCGGACGATGCCAGGCACCTGTGCTGGTTCGGGGCCAACCGCGCGAAGGGCAGGCGGTTCATCGGGCTGGTGCTGCACACGGGTGGCAAGGTGCGCCAGTTGGCCGAGAACGCCTGGGCCGTCCCGATCAGCTACCTGTGGGAGTGAGGTGGCACATCGGGACATGCCGGGAGTGTTGGGAAGTCCAGGCGTGTGGTTGCGCAGCGGCGATCCTCTGCCGTTGCGGGGAGTGGAGCCTCCACCCAGGCTGATGCGGCGCACCGAAAGGTGCTGCCCGCCGGAACAAAGCCAACAGACACAGCTTGGCTGAAGGGGATCTCGTGCACAAGAGATGGCAGGCAGCGAACGTCCGGCAGGCCTTGGCGCGCGCGCCGGTTGTGGCGCTGGTGGGCGCGCGCCGGGTCGGCAAGACGACGTTGGCCAAGTCGCTTGTCGGCGGCGACTCGGATCACAGGGACCTGGACGATCCGCCCCAGTGCCGGGCTGCCGCGGAGGACCCCGCCGGGTTTGTCCGGCAGGAAGGGCGGCCCATGGTGATCGACGAGGCGCACCGGGTTCCCGGGGTGGTGTCCGCGGTCTGGGCGGCGGCGGAAGCGGGCCGAAATCCCGGGCGTTACCTGTTGACGGTCTCGGCCGAGGGTCTCCCTGTCCCCGCCGTCGACGGACCTCCGGACGGGGTGGTGGCAACCGTTCGCGTCAGGCCGCTTTCCCGGGGGGAGGAGCTGGGGCGGTCCCCCACCTTTCTGGAGCGGACCTTCGACAGGCTGTTCTGGAAAAGGGTGGGCGACTATCGTTACTTTAGCGACCCGAGGTACGTGTTCATACGCGACGACTGCCTGTCGCAGGCGATGAGGGGAGGCTATCCCGATGCGCTTGGCATCGCCGGCGAGGCGGATCGGGAGACGTGGCACCGTGACCACCTGGACGGCCTGCTGGAGCGCGACCTGGCAGAGGTCGCCGGCATGAGACGGAGGAGGGCGATGGCGGAGCTGCTGTCCCGTCTCGCGACTTGGTCGTCAAGGCAGATTGACATCGCCAAGATCGGGAAGGGACTCGGCCTCTCTCGCGAGACCTTGGACGGCTATGTCAGCGCCGCGGAGACGGTGTGCCTCATCGATCGCGTGCCGGCGTGGACCGCCAACGGCGATGCGCGGACCATCCGGCGGGACAGGCTGTTCATGGGAGATTCCGGCCTGATGGCGGCGCTCCTTGGCTGGAGGCATGCGCAGGTCCGAATCAACGGGGTTTTCAGCGACATGCTGCTGTGCACCTTGGTCCACAACCAGCTGGCCGCCCTTGTCGACGCGGCCGGCCCGGGGCACGAGATGCGCCACTACCGGGACCAGTCGGGACGCAAGGTGGACTTCGTGGTCACGAACCCGGACGGCGACGTCCTTGGGCTCAATGTCAGCGGGGCGGTCGTGGTCGGGGAGAGGGACGCCAGGCATCTGGGCTGGTTCGGGGAGAACCGGGTCCGCCGGGCACGGTTCACCGGGTTGGTCCTGCACATGGGCGGGCGCGTGCACCGGCTCGCCGAGAATGTCTGGGGGATCCCCCTCACCGACCTGTGGGATGACGGGCACCCGGCCGCGGCGGTCCCTTGACGGGAGGGCGGTCTGCCGCGCGCCGGCGGATCACCCCAGAAATCCCCCCGGGATCTGCACCTTCAGCAGCCGGGAGAACACCAGGTGCATCGCGAGGATGAACGCGGCCGTCACCCCGACTCGGATCGCGACGGCGCGCGCGGTCCATTGCGGCGTGCCGTAGACCGC
>CAZZIL010000010.1:0-3757 GCA_964654265.1 uncultured Gammaproteobacteria bacterium
GGTCCTCTCGATCACGGCGGGCGGCGGCGGCGCCCCGGCGGTCATCGCGAACACCCGGTGGGCGATCTCGCGCTTCTCCTCCTCGGGGGCGTTGACCAGCATGCCCAGGACCACCGGCGCGGCGCCGAAGTGGGTGATCCCGTGGTCGACGATCGAGTCGAAGACCGCCTTGGCGCTCACTTGGCGGCAGCACACCACGTGGCCGGCGAGTGCGGCCATGGTCCAGGCGTGTCCCCAGCCGTTGCAATGGAACATCGGCACCGTGTAGAGGTACTTCGGGTGGGGCGGCAGCTGCCACCCGACCACGGTCCCGACCGACATCAGGTAGCTCCCGCGGTGGTGGTAGAGGACGCCACGCGGCCGTCCGCTGGTGCCCGACGTGAAGTTCAGCGACAGGCTCTGCCACTCGTCCTCGGGCAGCTGCCAGGCGAACTCCGGGTCCCCCTCGGCAAGGAGCTCCTCGTGGGTGATCCGGCCGATCCGCCCGTCCGCGCCCGGCGCGGGCCCGGCCTGGTCGTCGACGATGTCGACGACCAGGATGTCCTTCGCCGAGTCGCCCATCATCTCCAGCGCGCGGCTCGCGACCGGGGCGAGCTGGGTGTCGCACACCAGGACGCGGCACTCGCCGAACGAGAGGATGTAGGCGACGGTCTCGGGGTCGAGGCGGACGTTGATCGGGTTGAGCACCGCCCCGGCCATCGGCACCGAGAAGTGGGCCTCGAACAGCTCGGGGGTGTTGAACGCGAGGTAGGACACCGTGTCGCCCGGGCCGATCCCGCGCTTGCGCAGCGCGTGCGCGAACCGCGCGGCGCGGTCGTGCAGCTCCCGCCAGGTGTGGGTCCGCTCCCCGTGGGTGAGCGCCGGGCGCCCCGGGTAGACGTCGCGCGCGCGCGACAGGAAGCTGAGCGGCGACAGCGGGACGTGGTTCGCCGGGTTCCGGTCAAACATTGTCAGCGTCCCTGTCCCTTGGGGAAGGGCAGGCCGGTCACCTCGGCGTCCGCCACGGAGCCGTCCTCGATCCCGACGCGCAGGCGGTTGCCGATCCCCTCGTGCCCCTCGCCGAGCATGGCAAGCGCGATGGGCCGGCCAAGGCCGGGCGAGAAGCACGCGGAGGTCGCGAGCCCGGCCGGCGCGCCGTCCGCCGCGGTCACGGGCCATCCGTCGGTCATCGGGACAAACCCCTCGCGGGGGCGGTCGATGAGCAGCCCGCGCATCGTCCGCCGGGGGCCGCCCCTCGCCCGCTCGGCGAGCGCGGCCTTGCCGAGGAAGTCGAAGTCCCCGTCGAGGTCGCAGTACTTGCCGAGCCCGCAGTCGAGCGGGGTGTCGGCAAGGCCGATGTCGTTGCCGTAGGAAAGCAGCCCGCCCTCGATCCGCTCGATCAGGTTGGGTCCCCCGGCGCGCACGCCGAGGTCCTTGCCGGCGTCCATCAGCGCGTCCCACAGGGGCTCGGCGGCCTCCCGGCTGTCGACGTAGATCTCGAAGCCTCCCTGCTTGCTCCACCCGGAGCGCGCGACGACCATGTCGCGCCCATGGAACGGGAAGCGCGCGAAGCGGAAGAACCGCAGGTCGCGGACGGCCTCGCCGAGCACGCGCGCCGCGAGGTCGTCGGACTTCGGCCCCTGCACGGCCAGCGGCCAGACGTCCGGCTCGCGGATGTCGACGCGGAGTCCCAGGCCGGCCGCCAGCCCCTTGAGCCACAGGAGCACGTCGCTGTCGGCGATGGAGAACCAGATGCGGTCGTCCGCGACCCGCATCAGGATCGGGTCGTTGACCAAGCCGCCCGTCTCGTCGACCAGCGGGGCGTAATAGCACCTGCCGACCGGCATCTCCCCCAGGTTTCGGGGGGTCGTCATCTGCGTCAGCCTGAGCGCGTCGGGCCCGGTCACCTGGACCTGGCGCTGCACCGAGACGTCCCAGACTTGGACGTGGGTGAGCAGGTGCCAGTAGTCGTCCTCCACGCTGCCGAAGTGGGCGGGCAGCAGCATGTGGTTGTAGGTGGAGTAGGCCCGCACGCCGGCGGCCTCGACCCGCCGCGTGAACGGGGTCGGGCGCAGGCGCCGGGCGCGCGCCAAGACCGGCGTCCCCGCCGCCTCCCTGCCTGTCACGGACGGTTCGATGGCTTCCTCCTCGGCGCGGATTATATGCGCACGCGCCCCCCCGGCGCCCGCCCGCTGGTCCGCGGCCGGGCCGGGCGGCCCCGCGATTCGGCCCGCAGGCCCGTCGGTCGCCCGCCGTTCCGCCGCCGGGATGGTAAAATGGCCCCATGAGACTCGCGCGCAAAAAGGCGAGACGGATCTGGCTGATGTTCGCCCAGTCGGTGACCTTCCTGGTCGCGTTGCTCTTCGTCTGGGGGGTGTTCTCCTCCAACCCGTTCTCCCGCACCATCTCGATGAAGGTGGTCGAGAACACGGTCCGCAACCCCGGCGATGTCACGTCGTTCCGCGCGGCGGTGGACGCGGTGATGCCCTCGGTGGTCAGCATCCTGAGCCGGGTGGAGACCGACCCGGAGGGCGGCCTCTACACCAGCAGCGTGGACAACATCGGCTCCGGGGTGATCGTCAGCCCGGACGGCTACATCCTCACCAACAACCACGTGATCAAGGGGGCGCGGGAGGTCGAGGTGGAGCTGTTCGACGGCACGCGCTACACCGGGTGGGTGATCGGGAACGACGCCGACACCGACCTGGCGGTGATCAAGGTCGATCTGGACGGGCTGCCGGTCGTGGCGTTCGGCGACGACAGCCGGGTGGGGGTCGGCGACGTGGTGATCGCCTTCGGCAATCCGTTCGGGTTGCCCCGCTCGGTGTCGATGGGGGTGATCAGCGCGATCGGGCGCTCCGACCTGGGACTGAACCAGCGCGAGAACTATTTCCAGACCGACGCGGCGATCAACCCCGGGAGCTCGGGCGGCGCGCTGACCAACACGCGCGGCGAGCTGATCGGGATCAACAGCGCCCTCTACACCAAGACGCAGAACGTCTACGCCCAGGGGATCGCCTTCGCGATCCCGGCAAGCATGGCGTGGAGGAGTTTCGTGGGGATTGTCGAGGAGCGCGGCGTCGTCGCCCATGGCCGCATCGGCCTGGAGCTGGAGCGCCTCCCCGCGGACCTGACAGTCGGGGAGTCGGGCGACCCGGACGGGGTGGTGCGGGTCTCGCGCGTCCACGAGGGCATGCCGGCGCAGAAGGCGGGGGTGCTCGTCGGCGATCTCCTGGTGTCGGTCAACGGGAGGAGGGCCTCCCGGCTGGCGTTGCCGTGGGCGCTCGATGGCGAGTTCTCGAGGAGCAAGCGGCCAGCCGCCTTGGTGATCCGGCGCGACGGCGAGGAGATCGCCCTCACGGTCGAGGTGCCGTCTTCGATCGCCGGGGAGGAGAACCCGGCGCAATAGCCCGGGACACGCCCCGGCCCGCCCTTGGAAATCGCGCCCGTCTGCGCTACACTGTCGGCGCCAAGCAGGCCGGGCGGCCGCTGCGACCCCGCAGAGGAAAGTCCGGACTCCGCAGAGCAGGATGCCGGCTAACGGCCGGGCACCGAAAGGTGACGGAAAGTGCAACAGAAAGGACACCGCCGATGGCCCCCGGGGCACAGGCAAGGGTGAAAAGGTGCGGTAAGGGCGCACCGGCCGGCTGGCAACAGGCGGCGCGTGGCAAACCCCATCCGGAGCAAGGCCAAGCAGGGCTGTTTCACGTTGCTCGCGTGGGCCCAGGTGGGCCGCTTGAGGTGCGCGGCGACGCGCATCCCAGAGGAATGGCCGTCC
>CAZZIL010000011.1:0-4716 GCA_964654265.1 uncultured Gammaproteobacteria bacterium
GCCGAACCGTTGCGCCACAACCCGGGGCGGGAGCTTCTCCACGTGGCATGCCCGCACCGCCTCGTACTGGCGCAGGGCGGCCGAGGGCGGCTCGCTGAAGAGCTTGGCTACGTCTTTCACTGCACTGGCTTAACCCATACATACATGTGGAGTATCCACCGCTTTCGGCCGATGTGGGCGGCCGCGCCGCCCCGGCGGCGCATTTCCCCGCGACGGTGTGTCATAAATACCACAGCACGCCGAACCCTTGGGCGTTTCGCGGGGCCGCCCCGGAGAATCGCCGCGGGGGGCGCCCCCGCCCCGGCGGCGCTGAAGATATGGTGCTATCTTTTTATGTGTCAGGATGGCAGTTAGAAAGTGCGCGCGGGACCGCCGACACCGCTTGGCTTGGCGGCGGCGGCGGCAAGGATTTCTCACCACCCGACTCCCTTTGGGAATTCAGGCTAGTCGGCGCGCCACTGGAGCCTGCCGTCCACTGCGAGGATGTCCCGCCAGGACGGTCACTCCCGGAGACTTGCCGTACACACCCGTGGGGTAGACCCGCGGGTGTCGCACGACCAGTGCCATCCGCCTGCGACAGGTGCGATGGGGCGTGCAGTGCCGCCTCCTCATCAGGCATGGCCGCACACGGCAACACGCGATGTGCGGGTCAACCTCGCCCGGGAGAAGGTTTGGCGGATTCCCTTGGGCGCTCCCGGCTCCAAGGTTGCGAGCACAGAGGAAAGCCACCGACAGGCGGCCCGCCACGACCGACACCGCCTGCAAGCGGTGTGGGTTGCGATCCTTGCGCCAACCCCTGCACGACTGGTCGAGCCAGACCTCGGGATCGCTGATGCTCCGCCATGGGGAGTTGATTTCAGCGACCAAGGGTGGTAGGATGAGGGCAAACCCCGATGGCTGAGGAAAACCCAATGAACAAGGGAAGACACCGTACTGTGTACCGCCGTCCCGATGGGATGTGGGTCCACGAGTGCAACGACTCGCAACAGCCCCCCAGGCTTCTCCGGACCCAGCGGGAAGCCGTGGAAGAGGCAAGGTGGGACCTGATGACCGGAGGTGGTGGCAGGTTGACCATTGTCGGAGATGACATCGAGAGTGACGGCAAGGTCACCGCCTCGCCCGGAAACGGCCCGTCCCGCCCGCGAGGCACGAAGCCCTGATCGCACCTTGGGGGTGGCAAGTGCGCCACCCTCAAGGCACAAGAGGAGTGGTCGGGAAGTGGCTGTCGCAACGGCTACCGATGTCGCTGGTCCTCTGACCCGCCATTGAAGCGGGCGCGTGTGATGACACCCCAGCTGTCAGGCGCGGATCGGCGGACAACCGCGGCTTTCGTCCGGGGACGCCTGTTCGCGGACCTCTCGTTTCTCTTCGGTTGCCTTGGCGGGACAGGGTCGATGAGTCGGTGGCGTGGGGAGAGACATCGACCACCAATCCCCACACGGATCGGAAGTCCCACCGCACCCCCGTCGCGGGCGACCCATCGGAAAGAGGCTCGATGACCGTGTCGCCTTCCTCGCCGTTGCGGGGTGCCGACCGCTTTCATCAGGTCTCGGCTCCATGGACCTCGAAGAGGGGACGCTTCGCCTCTGCCTCTTGGCCAGCACTGGCACTGATGCGAGAGACCTTGGGCGCAACCGGGGTTCAGGGTGCGGGTGCTCAACCAGTTTGTCGCTGTCCGTGCCTGAGCGCAAGATCGGCCGGATCGATGCGCGCCGGGTTGTCCGGTTCACCCGGGAAGGGAATCTCGTTTCGGGGAAGACCAGTGCTGACGCGCACACCGATCCGCCGGACCGACCAAGGCAATCTCGTCCCTCGGGGTTGACTCCCACGGAGTCAGGGCCGACCGGACCGATGCACGCGGGACCGCCCGACTCACTGGGGAATCTCGTCCGCAAGGGGCACCCGACCCACGCCACGCCAAGCGAAGCGTTCGCGCCCCCGTCGATTCCACCCGACCTGACTTTTTTGTCACACCCCCGAAACCGACACCCCTCCCTGCCGGTTTGTCGATCCGGGTCGAGGGGCGTGCGTGTGGCGCGGTGTGTGCGTGTATGCGAGGCGCTGTGCGTCGGCGCGGCGCGGCGCGCCGTGCGCGGGCTGGTGGCGCGAGGGCGTTGCCGCACGCGGGGCGGCGCGACCGCCCGGCCAGCCCCCCCGCTCGCGGGGGGGTCGGTCGGCACGACGCCACCGCGACTGCCCGCGCCCGAACGCCATCGCGCGGGCCGTCCCCGACCAGGCGCGTCCGGGCCAGCCGCCTGGCGCGCCACTGCCACCGACTGCCGAGACGACTCGTCCGCGCGGCCGACCACGTCCAACCATCCCCGTCGCCGACCGACCGCCAGCTCCCGGAGCGAGCGCGATGCCTCACCCGCCGATCCGTGCGTCTCTCCGCCCTGCCTTGGTTTGCCCGCGAGCGTGTCGCCGCGTCGTCCGCCCGACAGACGATGCTAATGGCGTGAGTGTCCCGCGCCCCGCCGCTCAGCTGGCGCCTGGGTCTCTGTCGCCGGCTCCCTGACGCCGGGTCAGCTGCCTGGTGCGCCAACACCGCCCAACGACCGAGACGACTCGCCCGCACGACCGACCGCGTGCCAGCCCTCCCCGTCGCCGGGCTCCCGCCAGCTCCCGGGGCTCGTGCGTTGCCCCGACCCTTCGAGCCGCGTGCCTCTTGCCCTGACCCTGCCGCCCGCGAGCGCGCCGAGGCGCGTCAGTGCGATCCTGCGCGCAGTCGCCGTCCCGCTGATCAGCTTGCGCCTGAGCCTCGCCGCCAGCCCCGGACGCCGGGCCAGCCGCCCGATTGCCGAGCCGCATCGTCCGCGCGACCCGTGTGCCCCCTCCTGCCCTCGGCGTCCGCCGCGAGCGGGCCGCTGCGTCGTCTGCCCGGCAGCCGAGCCGACAGGTGCGAGTGTCGTGACCCGCCGCTCAGTTTGTGCCTGAGCCACCGCCGCCAGCTCCCGGACCCCGGGCCAGCCGCCCGATGCGCCAACGCCGCCCGACGCCGAGCCCCCTCGACCGACCGGCCACGCTCCCGCCTCCCCGTCGCTGGCTGCCCCCGCCAACGACACCAAGCGGCCAACGCCCGGCCCGCGGCTATTGGCAAGACCCGCGCGGGAGTCAGCCGTCCCGGCCGCAACGTCCGGGGCGTCACGGTGACAGTGGCGAGTGCCTGGCACACGGCCCCCGTGCGATCCGCCCGGCATCGCCCCCACACCACCAAGAGAGAGCGCCGGACCGGCCAACCACACCGACACGGCGCACGAGCCCACGCGGCCCGGCAAGGACCTCCGCCCCCAGGCATTCGTCGGTCCCCTGCGTAGCGCCAGGTTCACCGACAGGGTCTGCCGGTTTCCCGCGCGTCAGTGTCGTCCGGGATTCAGTCCCGGGAAGAAAGGGTGCGCGGAACGCGCCGGCGGAAGGAACCCGGGGAAGGCGACCGGAATCCTCTCCCGGGCGATCTCAGCCCGGCACGCAGAAGGCCTACTCCCCCGGGGAACTTCGCACTCGATGACCGTCCCCTTGCCCATCCGCACCCGAACCGTCGCCGGGCAATCGAAGGCAATCCCGGCCGCCCGCGTCGACTGCGGCGCCGACAATTCCCCCGAGGGGGATGTTCCCGAAGGCCATCGCCTTGGCGTCACACGGGCCTGCGACACCGGGCGGGGTCGGGGAACCCCACACCCTGCGCGCCTGCCGGAGACGGATCGCGTCGGCGGTGTCGCGCAACCGCGCCTCGCCTTGCGGGCGACACTCGCACGCCAATCACGGCGTGCCAAAGGCGGCAAGCACCAGACACAAGGAGGATCGCACCCCGAGGTTGGGGGAGGCCTGCCGCAACCCGAACGCCACCCCGGACGGTCCCGCCTCCCGGCAACGGATACAATCCCCGCCTTGGCAACAGCGGGACAGGACGGCCGGGCACTCCCGGTGAGAGGCCGCGAGGGCGATGGCGCGCCCGGCGCCTGCAACAGCGGACGACTCGCCGGACCGGCGCCGCCGGTGCGCTTGGCTGGCGGCCAATCGCTCCGCCACGAGGGTTGCGACACGCGCGGGCACGTTGCCGTCGGACGTGGAATGGCGGAGATGCACCAACGATCGTGAAGGCACACCCCCAAGCGGGGGGCGAAAATCTCGTGCCGACACCGGGTGACGGGATGGGCACTCGCACGAGGTGTCGGCGGTGCGCGTAGGCACGAAGGGAGGGCACGACCCGAACCGCGCAACGGACCGGGGAACACCGCTCACCGCCGCGCCACGTCACGAGGCCGCCCCACACCCTTGGCGGCGCGATCCGTCAACCCAACAGTCGGGGGGCGGACTGCCGGGCTATTGCCCCTTGGCCCTTGGGGGACGGCAAGGTCCCCCGGCCTCCAGGCGGTCGGCCGCGGCGCCTCCTGTCCCTGTCGGCGGCAACGGGTTCCCGGGCGGCGAGCGTGCACGCCGGCTCCCCCAGTGTCAATCCTCCCGCCGACACCCGCCCGGAAGTGCGCCGTTTTCCCGGCGCGGAGTCAGCGCCGGGGGGATTCGGTCCCGCAAAGACAGGGTGCGCGGAGCGCGCTGGCGGGAGGGGGCGCCAAGAGGACGACCGGGACCCTCTCTCGGGCAACCAAGGCCCGGCACGTGGACGGCCTACTCCTCCTTGGGGGCCTCGTACTCGATGACCGTCTCCTCGCCCATCTGCACCCGGATCGTCGCGGGGTAGTCGAAGGCGGCCCCGGTGCC
>CAZZIL010000012.1:0-6714 GCA_964654265.1 uncultured Gammaproteobacteria bacterium
TCCCCGGTCGGCAGCAGCACGGTCTCGTCCCCGGGGCGGCGGGCACGCCCCTTCGCGATCCCGACCAGCGGGACCGCCCCCATGCCCGCCTCGCCCAGCGCCGCCGCCCCGGGGACGAGACCGTGCTGCTGCCGACCGGGGAGGTGGTCGAGTGGCCGCCGTCGGACCCCGGGTTTCGGCTGATGCAGCGTATCCGGGACGAGGCCCACCGCTTCGCGATCGGGGGCCACCGGCTGCGGCGGGACCGCAAGCGCCACCGCTCGGTGATGGAGGACATCGAGGGGATCGGACCCCAAAGAAGGCGACAGCTGATCGCCCAGTTCGGCGGGTTGCGCGGCCTCAAGGAAGCCTCGCGGGAGGAGTTGGCTAGAATCAGGGGCGTCGGCCCGGAGCTGGCCGAACGGATTTACCGGGCCTTGCACTAGGCGGGCCGTTTCTTGTGTGCGCTTGGACTCGAAAGGAGATGGGTGAGCCGCGGGGCGGGACCTGTTCCGTGCCGTGAGGGTCGCGGTCCTGCTGACTTGGACGCGGATCGGGCTGATCCCCCTGATGGTGCTGTTCTACTCGATGCCGCTGATCCCCGACTGGTGGAACGGTCTCTTGGCGGCCACGGTGTTCGTGGTCGCGGCGGTCACCGACTGGGTGGACGGCGCCGTCGCCCGCCACCTCAACCAGGAGAGCCGGTTCGGCGCGTTCCTGGACCCGGTCGCGGACAAGCTGCTGGTGTGCGTGGCGCTGGTCCTCCTGGTGATGGCGGACCAGCCGCCGTTTTCCCGGTGGTTCCTGGGGATCATGGCGATGGTGATCATCGGGCGCGAGATCTGCGTCTCGGCGTTGCGCGAGTGGATGGCTGAGATCGGCCGCCAGGTGACGGTCCGCGTCGGGGCGCTGGGCAAGTGGAAGACCGGGCTCCAGATGGTCGCCGTGCCAATGCTGCTGTTCGGCCATGACATCTGGGTGGTCCCGACGCGCATGGCGGGGCTGGCGTTGCTGGCGGTGGCGACCGTGCTGACGCTGGTGTCGATGATCTCGTACCTGCGCGCCGCCTGGCCCCACTTGGGCGAGGGTCCCTGACGGATGCTCTGGCGCGCCCTCAGGTCCCTGCTGTTCCTGGGCGTCCTTGCCGGGGCGTGCGCGCTCTTCGCCGCGGTGCTGGCGGTCGCGGTGATCTACCCGAAGTTGCCGAGCCTGCACATCCTGGAGGACTATCGCCCGCGCCTGCCGTTGCGCGTCTACAACGCGGACGGCCAGCTGATCGGCGAGTTCGGCGACGAGAAGCGCACCCTGGTCGGGATCGACGACATCCCGCCCCGGCTGGTGGCGGCGCTGCTCGCGACCGAGGACTGGCGCTTCTTCGAGCACGGCGGGATCGACTGGGTGGGACTGGCGCGCGCGCTGCGCAACACGCTGCGGGGGCAGCGCGAGGGCGCGAGCACGATCACCATGCAGGTGGCGCGCAACTTCTTCCTGAAGCGCGACCAGACGGTGCTGCGCAAGGTGGTGGAGATGCTGCTCGCGATGAAGATCGAGCGCCAGTTCGCGAAGGGGCGGATCCTCGAGTTCTACATGAACCAGATCTACTTGGGGCGCGGCAGCTACGGCTTCGCCGCCGCGGCCCGGATCTACTACGGGAAGGACTTGGACGAGCTCACGCTCGCGGAGACGAGCATGCTGGCGGGCCTCCCGAAGGCGCCGTCGACCTACAACCCGACATCGAACCCGGGACAGGCGAAGCGGCGCCAGATCCACGTGCTCAACCGCATGCTGGACGTCGGGGTCATCGGCCGCGACGAGTACGAGGCGGCGGCGCTGTCGGCCCTGCCGCCGGTGGTGTCGAGCCTGCGCACCCGGCAGGCGGTGATCGCCAGCTACGTCGCCGAGCACGTGCGCAAGCTGGTCTTCGAGCGCTTCGGCGACGAGACCTACGAGCGCGGCTTCAAGGTGCACACGACGATCGACGGCCGGATGCAGCGCGCCGCGATCGCGGCGCTGCGCAAGGGGCTGCTCGACTACGAGCGGCGCCACCCGTACCGCGGACCGGAGAAGTACCTCGACATCGGCGACGGCGGCGAGGCCCGGCTCGCCGGGTTGTTGCGCGAGGAGAAGGTGATCGGGGGGCTGTTGCCCGCGATCGTCACCGGGGTCGGCGGCGACGGGAAGATGGTCACGGTGTTCGCCAAGGACGGCGAGACCCGGGAGATCGGCCCGGCCGGGCTGGAGTTCGCGACGGCGAAGGGGGACACCCCCCCGTTGCGCACCGGCGCCCTGGTGCGCATCCTTCGCGAGGGGGAGGAGTGGCAGGTGGTCCAGGTGCCCGGGGTGCAGGGCGCGCTGGTCGCGATCGACCCGGCGGACGGGCGCGTGCTGGCGCTCGCCGGCGGGTTCGACTTCTTCCACAACCAGTACAACCACGTCCTGCAGGCGCGCCGGCAGCCCGGCTCGGCCATCAAGCCGTTCATCTACTCGGCCGGGCTGGAGCGCGGCTACACCCCGAGCACGATCGTCTACGATTCGCCGATCTACCTGACGACGGCGGAGACCGGTTCCGGGGAGGAGTGGGCCCCCAAGAACTACGACGGGAAGTACGGCGGGACGCTGCGCATGCGCGAGGCGCTCGCGCGCTCGCGCAACTTGGCGACCATCCGCGTGCTCAAGCAGATCGGCGCGGACTACGCGCAGGACTTCCTGACGCGCTTCGGGTTCAGGAAGGAGGACCACCCGCCGTACCTGACACTCGGCCTCGGGGCCGGGCTCGTGACCCCGATGGAGCTGGCGATCGGCTACGCGGTGTTCGCGAACGGCGGCCACCTGGTCCGGGACAACCTGATCCGGCGCATCGAGGACTTCGACGGGAACGTGGTGGTCCACGACTTCGGCCGCGAGGGCCTCGGCCGCCTGCTCGACGAGCGCAACGCGTTCGTGATGACGAGCATGCTCCAGTCGGTGATCACGTCCGGCACCGGCGTGGAGGCCAAGACGCTTGGGCGCTCCGACCTCTCGGGCAAGACCGGGACCACCAACGACACGGTGGACGCGTGGTTCGCCGGGTACAACCCGGCCGTGGTCGCGGTGTCGTGGGTCGGGTTCGACACCCCTCGGTCGCTTGGGAGGGTCGAGACCGGCGCGCGCGCCGCGCTGCCGATCTGGATCGACTTCATGCGGGTCGCGCTTGACGGCGTCCCGGAGATCGAGGCGGAGATGCCCGAGGGCGTGGCGCAGGCCCCGGTGGATCCCGACACCGGGCTGCTCGCGAGGGATTCGATGATCGACTTCGGCGGCTCGAACGTGGTCTGGGACTACTTCTACGCCGAGAACATGCCGGCCGAGCGCCAGGTCGACGACGGCCTGCCGGTCAGCGCCCAGGAGCGGGACGAGCTGCTGTGAGCCGGCGCCGGTGAGGGACCTCCTCTTCTATCCCGGGTACGCGGCGATGTGGCTGCTGGGGCTGCTCCCGGTCCGGGCGGTGATGGCGGTCGGGCACGCCCTGGGGACGCTCATGCCGGTCCTGATGCCGAGGCGGCGAAGGATCTGCGAGCGCAACCTGGAGCTGTGCTTCCCGGAGATGCCGGAGGACGAGCGCCGGCGGCTGGCGCGCGCGACCTTCCGCCTGGTGGGGAAGTTCGCCATCGGCCACGCCATGCTGCTGAGCGCGTCGCGCAACCGCCTGCGGCGGATTGTCAGCGTCGAGGGGGCCGAGCACCTGTCGGCCGCGGCCGGCTCGCCGACGATCGTCTTCTGCCCGCACTTTGTCGGGGGGAACATCCTCAACGTCTGGCTGTCGCTGGACCACGAGGTGGCGATGCTGCACGCGCCGCAGCACGGCGCGTTCAGCGAGTCGCTGATGCGGCGGGCCCGCTCCCGGTTCGGCGGGCGGGTGTTCCACCGTCGCGCGGACCTGTTGCGCGCCTGCCGGTGGGTGCGGTCGGGCCGGATGCTGTCGTACTCGCCGGACATGGACATGAACATGGAGGGCGGGACCGTCTTCGTCCCGTTCCTCAAGGTCGAGCGCACCGCGACGACCATCGCGATGTCGAGGCTTGCGCGCCTCACCGGGGCGAAGGTGCTTCCGGTGAAGGCGGTGATCGAGAAGGGCGGCGTCCATCGCGTGACCTTCTACCCGGTGTGGGAGGACTACCCCAGCGGCGACGACGAGCGGGACGCCGAGCGCATGAACCTGTTCCTGTCACAGCTGGTGCTGGAGGATCCGGGCCAGTACTACTGGCTGCACCGCCGGTTCAAGACGCGTCCCGCGGGCGAGCCGGGTCTGTACTGACGTGGCAAGGCTGGGCTTCACGAAGATGCAGGCGCTCGGCAACGACTTCGTCATGCTTGACGGCGTCACCCGGAAGGTCGACATCGGCCCGGAACTGGCGCGGCGCATCGCCGACCGCCGGCGAGGGATCGGTTGCGACCAGGTGCTGCTGCTGGAGCCGCCGACGGGACGGGGGGACCTCCGCTACCGGATCTGGAACGCCGACGGCGGCGAGGTCTCGCAATGCGGCAACGGCGCGCGCTGCGCGCTTGGGTTCGCCGTCTCGCGCGGGCTGGCGAAGGGGCAGTCCGGCGACTCCCCTGCGTCCCTCGTGCTGGAGACCGGGGCGGGGACCATCCGCGTGGAGTCGCGGCCGGCCGGCCGGGTGCGTGCCCACCTGGGATGCCCGGTCTTTTCCCCGGCCGGGATCCCTGCAAGGCTGGCGGACGGCGAGGACTTGGCGGTGAGGCACCTTGGCAGGGAGTGGACCTGCGTCCCCCTCGCGATCGGCAATCCGCACGGGGTCTTCCTTGCCGGCGAGTCGGATTTCCCCGGGCGGGACGACTTTGCGCGGTTCGACCTGCCCGGCCTGGCGGCCCGGCTTCGCGGGATGGGCGCGTTTCCCGAGGGCGTCAATGTCGGCCTGTGCCGGGTCGGTCCGGAAGGGCAGCCCGTCGACTTGCGCGTCGATGAGCGCGGGGTCGGCGAGACCCCCGCCTGCGGAAGCGGGGCCGCGGCGGCGGCGGTGGCGCTCGCGCGGCGCGGGCGCCGGACCCTGCCGGTCGCGGTCCGCCTGGCGGGCGGAGACCTGGAGGCCGGGTGGGACGGCGAGGGCACGACGGCCTGGATTGAGGGGGAGGCGCGCGAGGTGTTCAACGGGGAATTCGAGGAGGGGTGGATCGGATGAGTGTCGCGGACGTGATCCGGAGGTTGCGGGAGGACCCGGGATCGATCAGCAAGAAGGACCGGCTTGAGATGAGGCGGTTGCTCGACCTTGACGCGGGCGAGGTGCACGACCTGGTCGGGGCCAACCTGCGCCTTCTCCGGGAAGAGAACCGGCGCATCAAGGCCCAGGTCGCGGGCATTCACGGGATCGCCGGCGACAACGAGACGCTCCTGGGGTTCATCCACGACGCCACGCTCGGGATTGTCAAGGCCAAGTCGGCGCGGGAGGTCGCCTCCGTTGTCCGCCGCTGCGCGCGGGAGCGGGGGATCGCGGACGACTTCTTCCTGGTCGGCCGGCGGGAGATCGATTCGGCCCGTCGGGCGGATTCCCCCGGGGGGCGGATCCCGCTCTCCGCGCCGCTGATCGGCAAGGGACTCCCGCCAGGCCTGGCCAAGGTCCTGGGAAAGCGCGCATCGGGGACGCGATCGCACGTGGGGTTCCCGGTCGTGTCCGGAAGGCGGACGCTTGCCTTGGCGCTGTTCGTCTCCTGGGACGAGAAGCGTCTTGATGGCGGGGGCGACAGCGACTTCATGGACCATTTCGCGGGGTTGTTGCGCACGAAGCTTGTGGCGCTGGGCGCGACGGCCGGGGCGGGGGAGCGGTGATGGAGGTTGGCGACGCGGTCGGGAGCTATGCGGCGTCCCTTGCGTCGGCGGGACGCGTCAGCGTGAGGACCCGCGAGGCGTACCTCTCGGACCTCAGGATCCTGTGCCGCCAGGCCGCCGGCCTGGCGCTGGGCGAGCTGACCGCGGTCCACATCCGAGGCTATGTGGCGGACGAGCACTTGGCAGGGAAGGCCCCGAAGTCGCTGGCGCGCATGCTGAGCGCGTGGCGCGCGTTCTTCGCCCACGCGATCAACCAAGGATGGCTGACGCACAACCCGGCCAGCGGAGTGCGCCCCCCCCGTCGCCGCGGATCGTTGCCGAAGGCGTTGCCGCCGGACGAGATCTCCGCGGTGCTGGATGCCCAGGTGGAGGGGGACGACCTGGTGCGCGACCTTGCGATGTTCGAGGTGATGTACTCGTCCGCCCTGCGGGTCGGCGAGCTGGTGGACTTGGAACTGGGCGATGTGGACTGCAGGCAAGGCATGCTCCGCGTTCGCCGCGGCAAGGGCGGGCGGGCGCGCGACGTGCCGCTTGGCGGGCAGGCGGTCCGGGCGATCGGCCGCTGGCTGCCGGTGCGCGGGAAGTGGATGGCCGGCCGGCCGGACTCCCCCGCGCTGTTCGTGTCGAGGCGGGGGCGCGGGTTGACCACCCGGAGCGTGCAGATGCGGATCAAGCGGTGGTGTGCCCGGATGGGCCTGCCGAGGAACGTGACTCCGCACCAGTTCCGCCATTCGTGCGCGACGCACCTGCTCCAGTCGAGCGGGGACATCAGGCAGGTGCAGGAGATGCTCGGGCACCAAGACATCGCGACCACGCAGATCTACGCGCATCTCGACTCGCAGGCCTTGGCAAAGGCGTACGACCAGGCGCATCCGCGCGCAAAGGCGAAAGGGAGGGAAGGGTGCGGCGGC
>CAZZIL010000013.1:0-3369 GCA_964654265.1 uncultured Gammaproteobacteria bacterium
CGGCTACCGGCTGGATGTGTTCGACGATGTCGCGCTGGACGGCGAGCGGGTGTCCAGCCGGCGGGTCCGGGCGGCCATCCGGGGCGCGGACTTCACGGAGGCGGAGCGCATGTTGAGACGACCCTACCTGATCACTGGGCGGATCGTCCGGGGAGACGGCATCGGCGGGGCGCGGCTTGGCTTCCCGACGATCAACCTGAACTGCCGGCACATCCCCCCGTGTGAGGGGGTGTTCCACGCGGAGGCGCGCCTGGAGGGGGTGGACGCGCCGCTGGTTGCGGCACTGAGCATCGGGCACCGTCCTGCGGTGGGCGCGTCCGGGATGCTCCGGGTCGAGGCCCACCTGCTCGACTTCTCCGAGGATGTCTATGGTCGCTGGGCCGAGGTGCGACCGCTGTCTAAGATCAGGGAGGACCGCGATTTTCCCACGCTGGAAAGCCTGCGCGAGGCGATCGCGGAGGATGTGCGCGAGACGGTCAGGCGCGCAGAGTGTCGGAGATGATGCAGTGGGATGCGTTCTACCCCTTCGGGAGGTCCGGGGAGACGCCGACATAGCGGGACTGGCACCCGGCGGATCCGGCGTCAGCCGCCCTTCATCCGCCTGAACTCTTCGATGCTGGAGTACTTCTTGGCGCGCCTTTCCTTTGTCGTTTCGTACCCTCTCCAGTACTCCAAGAACTCCGCCTCCGACACGAACGGTCCCCGGCCAAGGACGAAGTCGCGCAACTCGCCGTTGATACTGCCGATGTTCGTGGTGTTCCCGCTGCCGGCCCGGTCGCTCGCTATGCGCCACTTTTCCTGCACGAACACCTCCACGTTGCCGAACGGCGGCTCGATGTCCTTGAGTTCGCCGACGGAGTAGACCTTGGTGTCGGTCTCTCTGTCGCGCCTGCTGTAGACGAAGCCCACAACCCAGTGCTCCCGGTACTGGCTGTGGGGGAAGACAATGTTCTTTGACTCGGTGGACGGGCGCATGTAGCTGGCGTATCCGCCCAGTGTGTAGCTGAACCGGCTGTTCGTCCCTTTCCGATACGTGGTTTTCACGTCCAGGGCGATCTTGCTCAAGTCTCTCTCCCCGGTCATGAGGGTGAAGTCGGGGTAGTGGTTCTGCTTGTCGGGCTCCCTCACCACTAGGCCCGCCTTGTGCGCGTACGAGTAGACGGCCTGTCGCGCGATCAGCTCGAAGACCGTGCTAATGACCTTTGTGTCGGACCCCAAGGGGTATACCCGCGCCTTCCTGTCGACGATTCCGCACACGGCGTACCCGTTCGCCACGTCCCGCAACGCGCGCAGGATGTGCTCCTTCAGTTCCATACCAAGGCCTCTGTGATTGAGTTCCTCAGGGCTTCCGTTGCCCCAAGGTGGTAGAAGTGGTGGTGCGTCTTGATCGTGTATCCTGAGAACGATCTGTACAGCCTGTTGTTCCGCCTGTACTTGTTTTCCGCCCACATGGAGTAGAGGAACTTGCAGGGCAACTCCTTGAGTGCCTTCTCCAGCTCCAGCATGTCGTCGGGACTCCACTCGTTGAAGAAGTCGGAGAAGCGGCCCTCATAGGGGGGATCGGCGTAGACGAAGGAGCCTTCGCCAACGCCCGCGAGGGTGACCCTCCAGTCCGCGCAGACAAACCTCCAGTCCCTGCCGGCCATGGACTCGGCCGCCCACCCCACCTGGTTGGCGATCTTCGTGACGTAGGCTGGCCTGAACCGCTCCGGCTTCCTGCAGAACGGCGAGTTGAAGTTCCCCTTCTTGCTGAACCGCATGAGACCGTTGAAGCAGGACCGGTTGAGGAAGAGGAAGTCGTGCGAACTCCCCTGGCGGTTGAACCTCTCCCTGACACGGTAGTAGTGCTCCTCGCCGTCCCGCCTTAGCGTCTCGCCCTCGTTCTCCAGGTGCGCACGGACGCTCTCCGGCGTGACCTCGCCGCTCTGCACCTTGCGATAGAAGCGGATGACGTGTCGGTTCGTGTCGGCCGCAAGGGCCCTCTGCGGCCGCACGTTGAGCAACACCGTCCCGCTTCCAAGGAAGGGTTCGACCCATACCCCATCGCCGTCCCAGTCGATGTTCTCCCGAATGAACGGAAGCAACCGGGTCTTGATGCCCTGCATCTTGATCGGGGGGGCTTTGTCGGGAGGCGCACTCATCGTCTTGACCCGCTGTCGCGCGACTGCCTGCGAAGACGTTCCCGGTTCCGCCCCTGGCTTGCCCTCTCCCTGACCCAGGCGGGTGTCCTCAGGGTGCCATGCGAGAGTCTGCAGTCACGGGGACTGTATGCAGGGTCGTCGCCCGAGAGGCGAGGGCGAGGAGGCGCACCGACCAGCCGGCCGGTGGCCCGTGTGTTTCGCCGGGTGTCGCTATGCCCGTCACATCGCCACCGCGGGCATCGGCACGGCAGATGCCTGTCGACACACCTAGTGGCGGGACTGCAGGTTTGCAGGATGTCTTTTGAGACAGTGCGCATGGTTGTGACCGTAGTCTACTGGAAAAAGGCGTGCTTTTCGCTCCCTGCTATTTTCTTGGCAGGATCATGAGGAGATCTCTTGGCCAACCGTTCGTGAAAGGGCGATCTTCCCCGAAGAACTCCTGGATATTATCGTCTCGATCGACCTCTTGGGCATAATAGCTGAGCAGGCCGCCGCCGTCAAGGGAGAGACTGACGAAGACGTGCCTCGCCACCCAGTAGAAGCTGACGATTCCGTTTGATCCAAGCTGGGGATGCGGAAGCTGAATCTCCCTTGGCCTCATCTCTAGGAATCTACGTGCGTCCACGAGCGAACCTTGGTTGGCAGGCTCGGCCGAATAGGAATCCCACCCGGGTTCGAGTGTTTCGTAGAGGGCGAGCCTCTCGTTGATCTCCTTTTGGAGAGTCTCCTCGGGCAACCCTCTAGGAGGAGCGGACTCGTCTGTCAACCGAATCGTGAGTCCTCGGCGTGGGGTGTAAGACGCACGGATCTGCTGGTGTGCCGGGACAGTGTCCGGCACATCAGGCCCGCCGTCCGGGCCGGGACCGGATGTGTCTTCCGCGTCAAGAGGCAGGCGCATCGGATCAGGTGCTCGCACGACCTGTCTTGGGCATCGAGCTAACTGGCATTGACCGCCTCCATCGGGTCGTGGCACTTCGCCTTGGCCGCCTGGGCGACCCCCGCTTGGGTGATCAGGCCGTTCGCGACGTTCAGGCCGTTCCGCAGATGGGGGTCGTTGGCGAGCGCCTTGCGCCACCCCAGGTTCGCAATCCTCAGCGCGTGCTGCGAGGTCGCGTTGACGAGCGCGTAGGACGACGTGTGGGGGACGACGCCGGGCATGTTCCCGACGCAGTAGTGGATGACCCCGTCGACCACGTAGGTGGGGTCCGCGTGCGTGGTCACGCGGGAG
>CAZZIL010000014.1:0-3801 GCA_964654265.1 uncultured Gammaproteobacteria bacterium
CGGGCGATGACCCGGGCATCACCGTGAACCACGCCAGAGTGCGAGATCGGGCTGGCCAACGGGGTCAGGACCGTGACGGTCGCGGCCCAGGGCGGCTCCGGCGTGGCCTTCCTTCGCTTCCCGGCCGACGTGGGGGGAACCTTCCCGGGAGGCGTCCGGCGCGTGAATGTCAGCGTGGTGTCCTCTGTGCCCGCATCGGTCTCGCCGGTCCCGCGGTCGTCGTCCGCGTCGGCGGACCGCTCGTCGCGGGCGGGCGTGCGCAACCTCACCGTGAATGCCGGCAGCACCGAGCACACCCGGGTGACGGTGGCATTGCCGGCAGGGTTCTCGATGCCGGGCCACGGGTCGTGTGCGTCGTCATCGGGTTCGGAACGCGACTGCGTGGTGACGCTCACCGGCGGCGGGAGCGGGACCCGGCAGCTCGCGGCGGGGACTGAGGTCGCGGCCGGGACGCACGCGATCTCGGTGGCGGTGAACACCCGTCCGGGCCGGCCGGCGCTGGTGGAGGTGCGGGTGCCGGCGCCGGGGGCGGTCACGCCGCACTACGCGCTGCTCGGCGCGCCGCGCGATGTGCCGGGCGACAGCATCGCGGCGGCGGTCACGCTCAGCCTTTCACGGGAGCTCGGCGAGGACGAGACGCGCCCGACCGTCTCCATCGAGTCCGCGCCCGAGCTGTGGGACATGGTCCGCGCAAACGCGCCGAAGTCGCTCGGCGCCTGCTCGCCCGCGTGCGAGATCGCCCCGGACGCCGACACCTACACCGTCGGAGTGAGCATCTCCGCCCCGGCAACGATCACCGTCGACGGCACCCCGGTGCAGATCTCCCCGCGGGGGGAGGTGACCTGGTATTTCCCGCAGACGGTGACGGTGCGGCGTGGCGAGACCGCGGGGGTTCCGATCACGGCGCACGCGCCGCCCGGCGTCGCGGCGCCGGCGTCGGTCACGCTGGAAGCGCTCCCGCACACCTACTTCCTCCCCGGACACCCCGATCCCGACTGCGACGGCACCAACGCCGGGCCGGCCTTCTGCACAGTGGCGCTCGACAACGGGGTCGCGACTGTGGCGGTTGAGGGGTTTGCGGTGGGCGACTCCCGGATGACGGTTCAGGAGGCGGGCGTCTTCCCGGGCAACGCCTGGGTGAGCGTGCCGGTGGTGGGCGCGCCGCCGGTTTCTCCCGGATCGTCCGGGTCGGCGGACGTCGTCGTTGTCGGCGGGGACGCGGGGACGTTGGCCCCCGGCGGGGTTGCGACTGCCGAGACACGCGATGTGCGCGGCGCCCTCCAGCGCCGAGCATGAGCGGGTGATCACGGTCACGGGCGGCATCGGCACGCACGAGAGCGCGGCGGGGGGATGTCGTGGCGGCGGTGAAGGCGGCGATGCGTTCGGGCGTTTTCGCTCTTGGGGAAATTCCGGTGTCGCCGGGGAGGCCGGTCACCCAGGTGCCGGAAAGGTCGCCCAGCCAGCCGCGGCGAGGGTGATCGTGCCGCAACCCGCCTGCCTCGCCCAACCGGCACACTCCCGCAAGACACCCTGAACCGCACCAGGCGGGGAAAAATCGGTTATCATTGCGACCGTGGACGAAGAGAGGGAAAACCCGTTCACGCCCGGTTGGGGGAAAGTTCCCCCCCACCGCGCGGGGCACGAAACAGCGGCACTTGAGCTATTCGAGTTGGTTGACAACATCGGGAAGGGGAAGGTCGGTGACGGGGTTGTCCTGTACGGCCCTCGCGGTGCCGGCAAGACTGTGTTACTGGAGGAGGTCAGGGAGCGGGCGGTCAACCGAGGTGCCGGGGTTCGCTGGCTGGAGCCGGGCGATTGGGAAGGCACCATGGACGATTTCGTGAAAGGGTTGCCTGACGATATCATGGGCGATTCCGAGCAGACGGTGAAGATCGAGGTGAATCTCGGCTTCCTCAAGGTGAGTGTTGACCGCAAGTTGGACAGCCCGTATCGGCTGGTCTCAAAGGCGTTGCGTGCGCTGGCGGACACGATACCGATCGTGCTGTTGGTCGACGAGGCACACGATATGCCGCCCAACATCGCCAAGGTGCTTCTGAACGCCGTGCAACGGTGTGTCACCAGCAGACTTCCGCTTCTGCTTGTGCTTGCCGGCACGCCGGAGCTCCGGGCGAGCCTGAGGCGTTCCCACGCCAGCTTCTGGGAACGCTCGATCCGGTTGAGGATTGGGCGGCTGGAGTCCGAAGATGCCACCCGGGTTGCCCTGTCGCTTCCGGCACAGAGACAGGGTCTGCCGTTCGCCGATGACGCGCTGGAGTACCTGGTGGCGGAGAGCCAAGGCTACCCGTTCTTCATTCAGTTGCTGGGCAAGTGGTCGTGGCGAGCCGCCATTGCGCGCGATCCCAGCGCGGACCGCATTCGGCTAGAGGATGCGGAGGCCGGTGTGCTCTCGGCGACCAAGGAGCGGGACGAGTTGTATGAGGACCGCCTAGGGGAGATCACGGATCGAAACCTGAAGTCCGAGGCGTTGGCGGTTTCAGAGGCGTTCGTTGCCCCTGAGGCCGTCGATGTGCTGTCAAGGACAACACTGGGGGCGGTGCTGAAGCCGGCCCTCACCGAAGATCGGACCATCGATGGTGTCATCAAGGAACTGTTTGCTGTGGGACTCATCTGGCAGACGGACGACCCTTCGCTCTGGGAGCCGGCGATCCCGTCGCTTTGCGCCCACATCGTGAAGTACGCGGTGGTTGATTGAATCCGGGGGATCTGTCAGGGCCTTCCGGGCCTGCCCGCCGGGATCCGTGCCCGGGAACGGAGACCCCTGTTCCGGGCCGGGCGATGCGATGTCAGGACATCACCGCGTGTCCGGCCAGTTGCCTCTCTTGGCGACCCGCCCGGCACAAAAAATCGGCCGCGGGCGGGCCGCGAGACGCGACCCTGCCCGCGGAAAGCCGGCCGCTCGCCGCCTGTCGCCCGAGAAAGGCGCGCACCGGCCCGGGAATTGGGTGTGATCGGCGGCAACGCATTCGCCCCTCCTCTCTTCCCCTGATGGTCGTTAGGTCCGCACTCGCGGCCTTGGCCGGGCTGGTCGCGAGCCTGTTGCTTGCCGGGGTCGCGTCGGCCCAGGTCGGCCGGGTCGGCTGGATGGAGGTCTCCTCCCCTCTGGAGAACGGCATCGTCCTCATCAAGGACGACGGGATCCGCGTGTCGGTGCGGATCAGCTCCGGGCGCCCCGAGCTCAGCCACGAGAACGGGCGCCCAGGCTGGCGATCAACATCGGCGGCCGCGCCCGGCACGCGACGGTGACCACGTCGACGCCGTTGCGCGCCAGCACGGTCTGCGCGCAGCCAAGGGCCGGCACCACGCGCGGGGCGCACGCCAACAGCTGGTGCTTCGTGCACACGGTGCAGGCGGACGACCTTGGCGAGGACGGCATCTCGATCGGGCCGGGCACGGCCGGCCCGCAGGGCGTGACCTGCGGCGACGACCTCGGCGGCGATCTCTACGCCGACCTGCGCGCGGCGGACAACATGGCCCTTGCCGGGCACGCGATCACCAACTTTTGTGGCGGCCGGGGTCGACGACGACAGCGAGTCGCCGGGCGCGCCGATGGCACCCCGCATCGGGGCCGAGCGACTGTGGTTTTCCTGCGCGGTGCGGGCGGACGACTTGGACGCGGACGGGATCTCGATCCCGGCGGACGGGTTCGACACCCCCGACAGCAAGGGGGGCGTCTCGCGCGCCGGGGAGGAGCTGGGCGACTCGCTCGCGGGCATTGTTCCTTCGCGCCACCTGCGCGCGAAGGTCGCGCCGCACGCGGACGGGAGCGGGGCGATCTGGGCG
>CAZZIL010000015.1:0-7776 GCA_964654265.1 uncultured Gammaproteobacteria bacterium
GCCGAACCGTTGCGCCACAACCCGGGGCGGGAGCTTCTCCACGTGGCATGCCCGCACCGCCTCGTACTGGCGCAGGGCGGCCGAGGGCGGCTCGCTGAAGAGCTTGGCTACGTCTTTCACTGCACTGGCTTAACCCATACACACATGTGGAGTATCCACAGCTTTCGGCCGATGTGGGCGGCCGCGCCGCCCCGCCGGCGCATTTCCCCGCGACGGTGTGTCATAAATACCACAGCACGCCGAACCCTTGGGTGTTTCGCCGGGCCGCCCCGGAGAATCGCCGCGGGGGGCGCTCCCGCCCCGGCGGCGCTTAAGGTATGGTGCAAATCTTTTATGTGTCAGGATGGCAGTTAGGGGATGCACGGGGGAGTGCCGACACTGCTTGGCTTGGCGGGGCCGCCGCCAAGGATTTCTCACCACCCGACTCCCTTTGGGAATTCAGGCTAGGCAATCGTCCTCGGTGAACAATCCATGTTCCGCCATCCTTGTCTGACTTGTGTGTGACACGGCCGGGTTCTTGACGCCGTAGATCAGTCCCTGAGAAAGGAGTAGGTGACCCTTCTGGATGTTCATGCCGCTTGCCTTTCCGACAGTCGTGGATAGAACAATCTTGCCGCACTTCTGTTCGGTCCCGCCAAACACGGATTGCATCAGCCCGCTCTCGCCGTCTTGGTACTTCGCTCCGCTAACTTCCTTCACTTTCTCGCAGTAGACCTTGATGCACTCCGACACTGCCTGGAAGTAGTTTTTGCCGCGGTATAGCTCCATGATTCTTTCGTTCGAAGTGATATCTGCATGCAATGTACCCCGCGCGCGCATTGGGTCGGGAGACATTAGCTTCCCGATGATGCTGAGCGTGTGGTCGATTATGTGCTCCTTCGCGGTGTGTTCCGCCTTGGTCAGGGATGCCAGCAACTCGCTTTTCTTGGCGATTGACAGCTCCCTGAACCACCCGCTTTCGGTCTCCTTTCCGAGCAGTGGCCGGGCGGTGGTCTCGCACTGTTTGGCCCACAGAAGGTGGATGTTGAGGACGGCCCCGCTCAGATCGCGGCGCAATTTCCTCATCTCTCGGTGCTTCCAGTTTATTGTGGGGGGATTCCCGGGATTGAGCGCACCCTTGTGATCGGAGACAAAATCCACGCAAAGGGTTCCTGACGTGCGCGATGTGAAGGTTACGGGCACCTCTGCGTCGAAGAACTCCGGCTTGTTCGCCTCGAGACCGTCCACGAGCAGGCGAATTCCCACGGATGCGTGGGGCAAGACAATGCCGGACACACTCACGCTTCCTTCGATCTTCTCCCATCGGGGGTCCCGCAGCAGGTCCCGGTTGGGGAATTCGCACCGTGTGGTTTCCGTGACCACATCGCGCCAAGAGATGTTGCGGACAGTTGCCCGGGAAACGTTATTGATCGACAGTGTGACGGTGAAATCCGGGTCGGCGAACATCAGCTTTTGCACCAGTTGTGTGGCAAGTCTGTCGAGTGCGGCCCGATCAAGGTTTGCCTCCGGCAAAAGTTCCGTTATCGCAATCCTTGTCCCGGGCTCTTTCCTGCCGCGCCCGGATTTCGAGACATGGGACGTGCACACCGCGCGGTGGTGCCTCTCTAGCTTTTTCAGCTTCCCGGGATCCATCGTGACACGTGATGTGGTGCCACCCCTTTTCTGGCAAGTCGTGATTTCGATCCGTTTCCCGATGGCGAAACAGGCAAGGTTCCCGTACTGTCTGACATTGGACGTGTCCCACATTCGTTTTGGGCCCGGGTTTCCAGCCAAGGGGGAGCCAACATCTCCCAGGCTTTCCAGGTGATCATCCGACATGCCGACATCGCTCTCCAGCACGACGGCGTGCTTGCCTGCCCCGCGCCGAGTCACCCGAATATCGACAACGGTCGCCCCCGCCTCGTACGAACGCGCGACCAACTCCAAGAGCGCCGATTCCGCTGATGGGTAGATCGCTGAGCCAAGCTCCTGGATCTGGGTAAGGTCAAAGGCCAAGTGGAATGGCCGCCTCTTTGTCTTGTCGTGTCCCACAGTGTGCTCCTTGCCAACGGTCCCCCTATTTTCCCACCGAATGGCTGAAAAAGTCAAGGTCACTGGCCTCAACTAGGGAGATCGAGCGTGCGCTGTTGCATGAAGGCAACATCGGTCCGGTGCGCCACGGCGGGGTGCCTGCTCTGGGGGCGACTGCCGCCGGGTCAGTTCGACAGGCCACCCGACTTGGGGGGCACTGGGGCCTCTTTCGAGAGTGCTGCAGGATCCGCAGTGATTTGGCAGAGCACCCCCAATATCACCTCAGTTCGACTGCCCGACAGACGTGGCAGATTATGCGACACCACTCCATACCGGGCGTGCCGGCCCACACCGCAGTCGCGCGGCATTCCGGCGCACACGGCCCGACTCTGCCAAGGCGGGGTCGACAGGTGGTCAGTGCCGAGGTGCGGGCAGGGGAGAGACCACCAATGGGGCGCAGGGTTTCTCTGTTGCGGTCAACCCCACCTGCAAGCGGTGTGGTGGGCGGTTCTTGCGCCCGCGGCGCAGCGCGACGGGTCAACCTATCCTCGTGGGGGTTGACTTCGGCAACCGGCGGTGGTAAGATCGAACCAGCCATCGGACTGAGGGCAGACGAATGATCAAGGCAAGGGACCGCACTGTGTACCGCAATTCCCGGGGGAAGTGGGTGGACAAACGCGGCGACTCGGAAAAACCGACCGGGGTCTACGAGACCCAGCGGGACGCCATAAGGTCGGCGAAACGGAACCTGATGATCGAGGGCGGGGGCGACTTGATCGTCTTTGGGGAAGGCAACAGGATCCGCAGCATAAACACCATCCCGTTCGGCAACGCGCCGTTCCCGCCGCGGGACGTGTAGGGCTGACACCGGGTCTTGGGGGTGGCACGTCGCGCCCTTCCCGGGGCGCGAGACAGGCTGGCAAGCGGCTGTCAGCCGGGCACTGGTCGGTGTTGTGCTCACCGACACCTTGCGGCAACCGTCGGGGGCGTGCGACACCGACCCCGCCTTGGGCGTGACCGCGCCCACGCCATGATCGTGCACGGCAACACAGCGCGCAACCCGGGTTGCGTGGGGATGGTGGACCGGTCCCCGGTGCGCACCCGCACTAGGGTTGCGGGCGGGAGAGACGCCACCAACAGACCGCAGTAGAGGGTGCCCAAGTCAGCATGCGCATGGCGAACAGGGCATGAGACGCCCTGCATGGGGGTTGCCGGCAGGATGTCGACAGTCGAGAGACACTGCCCAGAGTGGGGGCAGCCTTGAGGGCGTTTGTCGCGATCGAGGCGGCGGTGGTGCGCTGTCGACAGCAGGGCTGGCGGCGGGACTGAAACCGGTCTTTGCCGGGGGCCGGGGGGGGCGCCGCGTTGCGCCCGGACACCGCGGGGCATGCAGAGGTTGGTCGACTCCCTCCGGGGAGACCCGTCGGGATCCTTGGGTGGCCTGCCGGGATGGTCGTGCTCCCGGAACCGAGGTGTTGTGCCGGGGCAGGCCGCCCGCCCGGGTTCGCCTGCGTCGCCCAGTCTGCGCGTAGGCGTTCCGGGTCGGGCACGACACCGGGGTCGCCAGTCCCGCCGCGGTGTGCTTGGTGCCCGCATGCTTGGTGTCGACCTCTCTGTGCCGTGGCCGTCGGCCCATCGGCCCGTCGGCCCGTCGGCCCGTCGGCGTCCGGCGGCGCAATCCTCCCGGTGCGTCGGGACAGTCCCGCCACCGCCCTCGCTGCGTTCCCCGCCGGTGCGCTCCCGCCGGGTGTGCCGGCCCGTACCGCCGCCGATCGTTCTGGCAGAATCGGGCAGGGACTTTCGACACATGCCCTTCGAGTTCACCCAGGAGTTCTACCGGTCGGAGCTGGAGCGGACCGTCCGCCGTGCCGCCGGGTTGCGGCTCCACGTCTTCGGCTACGGATCGCTGATGTGGCACCCGGAGCCGCGGTTCGGCCGTCCCCGGCTGGCGCGCCTCCACGGGTTCTCGCGGCGGTTGAGCGTGTACTCGAAGCACTACCGCGGCACGGAGGAGAACCCCGGGCTGGTGTTCGGGCTCGTCGCCGGCGGCTCCTGTTGGGGGAAGGCGTACCCGGTCGCGCGCCGGCACCAGGCGGAGATGATCGGCGATATCTTCGCACGCGAGATGTTCGCCGGGGTGTACGAGCCGCGCATCGTGCGGGTGTTCGCCGGCCCCGGCGACGCGCTTGACGCGCTCACCTTCGTGGCGCGGCGGGACCACACGAGCTTCGCCGGGCGCCTGGGGCTTGGCGAGCAGGCGCGCCTGGTCCGGGTCGCGGTCGGGTCGCGCGGGCCGTGCGTGGACTACCTGCTGCTCACCCACCGGCACTTGGCGGAGGAGGGGGTCCCGTGCCCGAACCTGGGGCGGTTGCTGGACCGGCTCGGGATCGCCGACCGGGCGTGCCCGTCACCTGCCGACGGCGGGGACGGGCCGGGCGGGAAGCGGCCCGGGATCGAGTGGGCCGAGTTCCAGAAGGGGCGCCCCCCGCGGTCCGGTCCTGACGGGGCGGGCGGCAGGCAAGGCCGGGGAGGGAAACGCGAGTGGGACTGAGCAAGATCGAGTGGACAGACGCCACCTGGAACCCGACGGTCGGCTGCACCAAGGTGTCGGCGGGCTGCAAGCACTGCTATGCCGAGACCATGTCGCGCCGGCTCCAGGCGATGGGGGTCCCGGGCTACGAGAACGGGCTCGCCCTGACCCTCCTGCCCGGCCGGTTGGGCCACCCCCGGAAGGTGCGGAGGCCGACCCGGTTCTTCGTGAACTCCATGAGCGACCTGTTCCACCCGGGCGTGCCCTTCGCGTTCGTTGACGAGGTGATGCGCGTGATCCGGGAGACCGGGCGGCACCGCTACCAGATACTCACCAAGCGCGCGCCGACAATGGCGGGGTATTTCCGGTCGCGGCCGGTCCCGGAGAACGCGTGGCTCGGGGTCACGGTGGAGAACCGCCGGCACGGCGTCCCCCGGATCGGCGTGTTGCGTTCGATAGACGCCCCGGTGCGGTTCCTGTCGGTCGAGCCGCTGCTGGAGGACCTCGGCCCCGTCGACCTGGGCGGGATCCACTGGGTCATCGTCGGCGGCGAGTCGGGCCGCGGGGCCCGACCGGTCCGGGAGGAGTGGGTCGACAGCGTCCACCGGTCGTGCGAGGCACAGGGCGTCCCGTTCTTCTTCAAGCAGTGGGGGGCGTGGGGACCCGACGGCGTGCGAAGGTCGAAGAGGGCGAACGGGCGGCTGTACAAGGGGAGGGTGTGGGACATGGTTCCCGTGGCGTGACCATCTCGCCGGGGACCGGGCTGGCGGGCCAACCCCCGCGCCTCCCTCGCCGCCCGGCGCGCCCTGCCACCACGTCAGGTGCCCGGTGAGGTTCTGATATACTGGGATCCCACATGGAGACTCCAATGGACACGCCGCCGAGCCAAGAGATTGATCCGGGTGTCCTGGAGCATACCCGGGCCGTGGCTGCGCGTGCGAAAGAGCGCGCGAAGCTGTTGCAAAAAAGGCCGCCCACTGACAGCCTGCCGGAAAGAACGGAAAGAATCGCCGAGGAGGTCGTCGTTCTGATAGGACTGATCGGCCATCTGCACAGCGCGATCTGCGATATCGAGAGGAAGCTCTCATCGCAGTCCCCCCCGGAGCCGCCTCCAGCCCCTTGAGTTGAATCGGTGAGTCCCGGTGGGCGGCGGCCGCCCCGCCTGCCCGCAAGGTTGCCGGTTGCCACTGACCCCACCAAGTCATCGCCATCGCCGAGGCGCCCGCCGTTCGCCAGCTGACCGGGAGGACAGGAGGGCGATCGACCGCCAAGGGATGACACGCGCCGTCAAGAGGGGAACGGCCGAGGCTGTGGCCGGGGAATCAACGAGGGCAACAGGCAAGGAGTGCGGCCAGACACCCGCTCGCGACATTGGCCTCTCTCGCCAATGCCTGCACCCGTCTGAGGTCGTCCTCGCAGAGGTGTCCTATGGCAGCCTAATGAGTGTGACGACAACCGCGATGATGGCCAAGCTGTATCCCGCCCCCCACATCAAAAGGCTGGCCTTCACATCCTTGATCTCGGCCAGCAATTCCTGCCGCAGGATCATGATGTCGGCCTTGCTGGCGCTTTGCCCGGCAGCGTGAAGCTGCTCGTTCACGATCGCCTCGGCATGCGCCTCCTCCATGCCGGCCCCGGTGAGACGGCGAACTCCTGCGTGCGTGTCGTAGAAGGGTTGCGATCCTGGGGCCGCACCCTCGTTACGCATCCCATGCCCGTAGCTTTCTGCCCAGTCCATCGCAACCCCGAAATCTCGCCGTGCACCGGGATTATACCCCACTGGTGACATGGGCCGGCACGGTCCAGGGAACTTTTCGGGAGCGTGCCGGGCGGGGGCAGACAGGCCGTGGCATCCCGCTGTGCTTGGGGTTCCCCGGATTGTTCGCCACCCCTGAGGGCGCGTTGCGTGCGTTGCGCGGCTTCGCCTCGACGTGCCGGAGGCCCGGCGGAGTCGGGGCACGGTGGGTCTGCGAGCCGGCCTTGGTCCGCGAGCCGCCGACCGCCGATCGGCCCTTGGCGTGGAGCCGGCCCTGCGACCAGCCGGTTTCCCAATTCCGCCACCGGGATCGCAAGCATGCCCCGGGCGGCGTCCGGGGACTCCCTGTGCCCGACCCGCGGCCGGTGCACGCGACCCCAGACGCTGGCGCGTCCCGGGGGCGTCTGCGTCCTCGGCGTGCCCGCGAGCGCGACCATGGGCGGAAGTCCGTTGGCAACGCACCTGTGCACCGCGTCGACAACAGGACGAACGGGCGTAACGCCACTGTCTCGCGCGGCGTCCCCCCGGCCAACGCGGGCACGCCCGGGCCGCTTGCCCGTGCTCCCGCCGAAGACGCCCTTGATGGTTCCGCGACACGTCTTGTCATCGAGCGTGGCGGTCTCGTGCGCCACACCCTCGGCAAACTCCTCGGTGGGCGCGGGTCCGTGCCCATCGGGACCGGCCGGGCGGGCGTGGCGCCCAGCTCCCGCGCACACATCATGAGACGGGTCGTCGCGTTGCGCGGCGGGCCTGCCTGGGGCAAGGGCAAGATCGCCGCGTTCCTGTGCCGGCGCGGCATCGGCGTGTCGGCGGCCGTCGTTGGCCGTGCGTTCGCCCGGCTGTCGCGCGACGGCGAGGTCGAGCCCATCCGCGGCGGGGAAATCCTGCCAGGTCCCGCAAGTCCGGGGGGCTCAGCCGACTTGACGAGCCGCCGCCCGTCGCGGCCAGCCTCAGGAAAGTCGGCTGCGCGTTCCTCCGGGTCCGCCACCTGCGGCCCCACCAGTCGCTCGGCTGGCGCACCTCCGCGCAGAGCCGCCCGTGGCGAGCTCCCCAGGCCATTCAGGCGGGGCAGGCTGCGCGCCATCGGGCGCGCCCGGTCTGCCATCCGACCAGCGCCTCCGTGTGGCCGGGCCGCCCCAGGGGGTGGCCGTGTCGCATGACGCCGCATTCCCCGGAAGTCGGCGCGTGCCGGGCCCGACCCCTCACGCCCCTCGACCGGCGCACCCGGCCAAAGGCCCCGGGTCGCGCCAGGCTTCCCGGCTTGCGGTAGAATTCGGCGCGGACCCCGCGGCCGGAAGCCGGCACGATTCGCGCCGCGCGGGAAATGTGGTTAAATCCCCCCTCGACTGGGGGAGGAACGGAAGCCGGTGAAGAAGGTCGACTTGTACATCAACGGGAGGCGGGTGGCGAGCCGCTCGTCGAGGGTGTCGCCGGTGGTCGACCCGGCGACGCAGCGGACCTTGGCGCACGTCCCGTTCGC
>CAZZIL010000016.1:0-1869 GCA_964654265.1 uncultured Gammaproteobacteria bacterium
CGCGCGAGACCACCCGCGTGCCTGCGCACCCGCCCCAAGCGAAACCCCGTCCGTGCTCTCAGCCGCTCCGTCAGCGTCTCCCGCCAGCCCCTGCGTTGCCTTTCCCGCCCGTTCCGTGTGCTTGCCGACCAGACCGACCCATGGGTCTGACCGCGAACGCGCCGGGGCGCGTCAGTGCGATCCTGCGCGCTGTCGCCGTCCCGCCACTCAGCTTGCGCCTGAGCCCCGCCACCGGCTCCCGGCACCGGGCGACCTCTGCCGCGCCAATACCCCAACTGGACGCCGGGGCGGCCCGGCGCCCTCAGCCGAGATGTGTCGGCGGGGAAGGGCTGGCCGGCCGCACGGCATTGAGGCTTTCACAAGGGGATCGCCATGCGCGCCGGTCCGTCCGCCGGGGCGTTCCCCACGGCTGGTGGTGCGGCCCTTGTCGGTCTCTGTCTCACCAAGGCCGTTGTTCGTCGGGACTGGAGCCTGGCACTGCGCAAGCCGACGGTGCGGCGAGTTCGCGCCCACCAGGGCGCGGAGAGAAGGATACCGGGACTCCGGACGCGGGTCCTCGGCGGCGTTGGTCGGACAACCTCCCATTGGCCGACGGACTGCCGGGACCCGCCGGTTGACGACGAGGTATGCCGGCAAGCGGGAACTCGCCCTGCCCTCACTTTGGAGGGCGAACCAGCACGGAGTGGCCGGCAAGCAAGTTCAAGTGCTCATACCGAAGATCAGGGTCGTCGGCACATTCCTGGGGTAGGAGAATGTCTGCGTGATAAATGTTTTCGGGCAACGGGGTGGCACGCACCTGCCGGCCATCTTCCCGCGCCGCCGAGACAGACAGCTCCGCCCATCCGTAAAACTTGGGCTCGCGGTCCTCCCTTCGTTCCCGGGCCACCGCCTCCGCCAATTCCACCTTGCGCTGGACGGAGGGCACGTGCGTGAGCCTGTGGGCCGAGATGTCCACGGTGCCCTTGCGCGGACGAAATGCCGCCGGGCGAACCGTCCCAGTCAAGGCCGCAATATGCTTTCTCTGGGTCAGGGCACGGCCCAGTCTCTCCGTGTCGGCTATCGGTGGGAGATCAGACACGTTCACGGTTTCTTCTCGCCTTTCAGGACCGCCACCGCCTCTCGCAACGTTTTCTCGGAAATGAAGTCCTCGCTGTTGTAACGGATCGCCCCGGCTTTCTCCGGGGCACAGACGGTGCACCATGCGGTGCCGTTTGCGCGACGCACCACCAAGAGCGATCGCCCGTACTCGGGCCCCGCATGGATCATCATGTCCCCGAAGTCGGACGGATTCACGTTGTACCGGAAAGGATATATCCTGTAAAGCTGCCGCAACAGGATCTCGGTGTCCCTCAGTGCCTCCGGGGTGGGAGTTGGAAGATCCTCCTCCTGCGCCCAGGCTTCCGCCTGACCGAGTTCCCACAGAGCTCCCGCCAAGTCTTCGGGGGTCTCCGGACCGGGCTCATCTGCGGCGAGTCCAGGGATGGTCGTGCCTCCGGGTTGGGGCCGCAGCTCCGGCTCCAAGATCCCGGCTTCCGTTGGCGTGCCCATCACGAGACGGCCAAGCACTGTGCTCGACCCCGTGGCTCGGTGTCCGTGGCGGCAAGGCGTTCCCTCACCTCCCTGCTCACCGGCCGCCGCGCCTCCACGACCAGGTGCTCGCGCATCCCCGGTGCGCGGACGCCCGGAACCCGGACAGGTGTCCCCCCGATCTCCGTCCCAAGCGCATCGTCAGCGACGACTCGCTTGGCTGGCTCAACGCTCTCCATGCTTGCTCCTCTCAGACGGGCAAGTGTTGGAGTCCAGTATATGGAAACCGTCAGGCCTTGTCAAGTGGCGGGAGACGCCCGACCATCCGTGGCACTGAGGACC
>CAZZIL010000017.1:0-7758 GCA_964654265.1 uncultured Gammaproteobacteria bacterium
ACCGCGGGTACCTCGGCTCGCGCCAGGGGTTCCGCGCCGAGCTGGCGCGCCCGATCGAGCGCGAGCGCGACGAGGGCGCGCTCCGGCGCTTCCACCGGCTCACCGGGCCGTTCATCCTGCGGCGGCTCAAGACGGACAAGAGGATCGTCAAGGACCTCCCGGAGAAGATCGAGGGCAAACAGTACTGCTCGCTCACCGCGAGGCAGGCGGCGCTGTACCAGGCGACGATCGACGCGATGATGGCGGAGATCGCCGGCGCCGGGGACGAGCGGGACCCGCGCAACATCAGGAGAAGGGGGCTGATCCTGAAGATGCTGACCCAGCTGAAGCAGGTGTGCAACAGCCCGGCCCACCGCCTGGGCCACCAGGCGGCACCCCCGGCGGAATCCGGCAAGCTCGCGCTGTGCCTCGAGATCCTGCAGGAGCTGAAGGACACCGGGGAGAAGGCGCTGGTGTTCACGCAGTACGTCGAGATGGGCAAGCTGCTGGTCGACGCCATCCGTTCCGAGACGGGCGAGGAGCCGCTGTTCCTCCATGGCGGGCTGGCAAGGAAGGTGCGGGACGGTATCGTCGACACCTTCCAGAACGACCCGGCCAAACGCAACATGGTGCTGTCACTCAAGGCGGGCGGGACCGGGCTGAACCTGACGGCGGCGACGCAGGTGATCCACTTCGACCGCTGGTGGAACCCGGCGGTCGAGCGCCAGGCGACGGACCGCGCGCACCGCATCGGCCAGACGCAACGGGTGCAGGTGCACCTGCTGGTGACAGAGAACACACTCGAGGAGAGGATCGACGCGATGCTGGAGGACAAGAAGGAGCTCGCGGAGCTGACCGTCCGCTCCGGCGACAAGTGGCTGACCGACATGACCAACCGCCAGCTGCGCGAGCTCGTCGAGTTGACGAGGCCGCTGGCGTGACGTTGCCCGGGGCGGTGCGCGGCCGATGAGCCAGCTGGCGGCAAGGGAGATCCCGGAGGCGCCCGAGGTGCGCCTCGAGATGGAGCCTGGGACCGTCCGCGCGACCGTGTCGCTCCCGGGCGAGGACAACCCGGCCCGGGTTGTGATCTCCGTGGACGCCTGCCCCGCCCGGCTGAGATGCGCCGCCAACGGGCTGTTCGTCACGGGGCAGGGCTGGAGGACTCCGTTCGAGACCGGGGTCTCGCCAAACCACGTCCCGTTCGCGCGCGCCGTGGCGATGAGGGCGGGGCTGGGGTCCTTCGGCCCGGGACACTTGCGCGCGACCTGCTCGTGCCCGGCCGGGCCGGGCGGCTGCGCGCACGCGGCGGCCGCGGTCGCCGGGGTGATGGGCGAGCTTTCCCGGGGCTATGTGCGCACGCTCTGGCTGCACGGGCTCGATCTGGAGGAGTGGGCGCGCAGCCCGGACGTGGCAGAGGCGGGGGTCGTCCCCCGGCGACTCTCGGCGTGCTGGAAGTCGAAGTGGGAGGCGGAGGAGCCGGAGCCCCTGGGCGAGCTGCCGGACCTCTCGGCCATCCCCAACCTGCTGGAGGAGACGCTCCGGCGGTTGCGGGCTGCGCCGCCCAGGGGGGATCTCGTCGGGATCCTGCGCGACGGGATGCTCGCCGCGGCGCGAAACGCCTCCGACCCGGAACGGGGCGGAGGGTCCCCCATCCCGGTCGGGTCCCTGGACCGGGTGAGGCCTTTCTTGGACCCGGACGGCAACCTGGTGTCGCTGTCCGAGGACCACGAGTGGGGCGCGGTCCCGCGCCGTCGCGGCTTCTGGAACTACTGGGAGCCCAGGGGCGATCGCCTGGGGGCGCTGCTGGTCGACAGCCTTCGCCGGGTCGCGCCGGAGGACCTTGGGGGGCTTGGCGAGACCGGGCGATACTGGGTGATGCTCTTCCGTTACGTGGAGAGACTCGCCGCGCAGTGCGCCCTGGTCCCGGAGCTGGTGCGCGGCAGGCGCCAAGGCACGCACCGGATCGCCTGGCGTCCCGCGACCATGCTGAGCGAGCCACTTTGCGCCATCCACGGGCGGTTCGTCCGGGCGTGCCCGCCGGAACTGGCGCTGTCGCGCGCCATCAGCAGGCACGACCAGACGATGCGCGCGAGCCAGGAGACCCAGGTGCGCCTCGCCGTCGACCTGCTGTTCCGGGGAATACTCGGAAGGGAGGACGGGCACGGCGGGGAGGAGTGGGACGAGACCGGGTTGCTCGGCGTGCGGGACGGCGCCGAGCCGATCCTTTTCGGGAGACAGCCGTTCGCGTTCCGCCCGGACGACGGGGTGACCGAGGACGACTTCCAAGTGTGGCTGCGGCGGCTGGCGATCCCCGACCGCCACCCCCGGGTGAGGGTGCGCGTCGCGCCGGACAGCGGGGACCCGGACACGATCCGGGTCGGCCTGGAGTTTCTCGGCGGGGACGGTGGGCCCGTACCGCTCGGCGACATCCTTGCCGACTGGCCGACGACGTGGTTTGTCATGGCGCTGGAGTTCCTGTCGGAGGCGGTCGGCCAGGACGCGGCGGCGGCCGCCGGGGATCGCGCGCGGGTCAGCCTCGCGGTCCCGGTGGGGCGTTACAAGGAGGTCGTCCCGGCGGTGGTCGCGGCCTGCCGCCGGTCCGGCTCGGACCTGGAGGTCGCGGACGTGCTGCGGTCCTTGGGGCGGCCGCGCCTGTGTTACCGGATGTCGGCGGACGGGACGCCGGGCGCCGGGGCCTTCGACCTGTCCGCGCTGGCGGAGTTCGACCCGGCGGTCGCCGTCGGCGATGCCGTCTTCCCGGTCGGCGAGTTCGAGGCGCTGGTGCAGGAGGCGAGGGAGACCCTCGGCGAGCGGACCTGGCGGGACTACTCGGCCCCGCGGTCGACGGTCCGGCATGTGGGCGGGAGATACGCGGAGCTCGGCGACGAGTTCCTGTTCGAGGAGTTCGACCGGCACGCGTCCAGACGGAAGAGGCTCTCCCACTTCGAGCTGCTGCGCGCGGCGCTGACGGGCGAGCACGCCGGGTCCGAGGTCTTCCTGCTCCCGTCGGTCGACCGGCTGTTCCGGGAGATCCTTTCGCCGCGCGACCGGCCTGATCCGCCGGGCGACCTTGCCAAGGTGTTGCGGCCGTACCAGCGCACCGGGTTCGAGTGGCTGGCGCAGAACGCCGACGTCGGCTTCGGCTCCATCCTCGCCGACGACATGGGCCTTGGCAAGACGCTCCAGGCGATCGCGCTCATCCTGCACCGCACGCTGCGGGACCCGTCGCACAAGACGCTGGTGGTCGCGCCCACCGCGCTGCTCACAAACTGGGCGCGCGAGGTCCGGCGCTTCGCGCCCGCGTTGCGCACGCAGGTCCACCACGGGGGGGCGCGCGACCTCGACCCCTCGCGGCACGACGTGGTCGTCACCAGCCACGGGATCGCGTGGCGCGACACGAAGGCGCTCGGGAAGCGCGCCTGGGGCCTGATGGTGGTCGATGAGGCCCAGGCGATCAAGAACCCGGCGACCAAGCAGGCCCAGGCGATCAAGTCCTACAAGGCGGCCGCGCGCGTCGCACTGACCGGCACGCCGGTCGAGAACCACCTGGAAGACTACTGGAGCATCTTCGACTACACCAACCGCGGGTATCTCGGCTCGCGCCAGGGATTCGGCGCCGGGCTGGCGCGCCCGATCGAGCGCGACCGTGACGAGGACGCGCTTGGACGCTTTCGCCGGCTCACCGGGCCGTTCATCCTGCGGCGGCTCAAGGCGGACCGGGAGATCGCCAAGGACCTCCCGGAGAAGATCGAGGGCAGGCAGTACTGCTCGCTCACCGCGAGGCAGGCGGCGCTCTACCAGGCGACGATCGACACGATGATGGAGGAGGTCGCCGGCGCCGGGGACGAGACGGACCCGGGGAACATCAGGAGGAGGGGGCTGATCCTGAAGATGCTGACACAGCTCAAGCAGGTGTGCAACAGCCCGGCCCACCTTCTTGGCGACCGGACGGCGCCGCCGTCCGAATCCGGCAAGCTCGCGCTGTGCCTGGAGATTCTGGAGGAGCTGAGGGAGACCGGGGAGAAGGCGCTGGTGTTCACCCAGTACGTCGAGATGGGCAGGCTGCTGGTCGACACCGTGCGCTCCGAGACGGGCGATGAGCCGCTGTTCCTCCACGGCGGACTGGCAAGGAAGGCGCGGGACGAAATTGTCGACACCTTCCAGGGCGACCCGGCCCGGCGCAACATGGTGCTGTCGCTCAAGGCGGGCGGGACCGGGCTGAACCTGACCGCCGCGACACAGGTGATCCACTTCGACCGCTGGTGGAACCCGGCGGTCGAGCGCCAGGCGACGGACCGCGCGCACCGCATCGGGCAGACTCGGCGAGTGCAGGTGCACCTGCTGGTGACAGAGAACACGCTGGAGGAGAAAATCGACGCGATGCTGGAGGACAAGAGGGAGCTCGCGGAGCTGACTGTCCAGTCAGGGGAGAAGTGGCTGACGGACATGACCGACCGCCAGCTGCGCGAGCTCGTCGAGCTGACGAGGCCGCTGGAGTGACGGCGTTCCCCCAGGCGGCAGGGCGCGAGTCCCTGGGCGGCGGCCCGTCCCGCCGCCGCGGTGGGCGGGCCGTGGACGCCCGTCCCGGGGGCGATGGCGCCGCCCGGCGGACCGGCGCGCCCCCGGCGCCAGCCGCGGGGGCGCGCGCCCGATGAGTCGGCCGGCGGCGACAGGCGCGCCCGGGCCCGGCACGTCCGGGGTGCGGCTCAGGATGGAGCCCGGCACCGTCCACGCGACGGTGGCGGTCCCCGGAGAGGACGATGCGTTCCGGGTCGTGATCTCCGTGGAGACTTGCGGCAGCCTGCTGAGACGCATGGCCAACGATGTGTTCGTCAGTGTGCAGAACTGGCAGGCGCCGATCGAGTCAGGGCGCCCCCTGGACATTGTTGCGTTCGCGCGCGCCGTGACGAGGAGGGCGCGGCTGGGGCACCTGACCCCGAAGCAGATGCGCGCGACATGCTCGTGCCCGGCCGGGCCGGGAGGCTGCGAGCACGCGTCGGCCGCGATCGCGAAGGCGCTGGAGGAGTTTCCCCGGGGGCATGTGCGCACGCTCCTGCTGCTCGGCCTGGACCTGGGGGAGTGGGTGCGCAGCCCGGAGGTGCTGGAGGCGGGGGTCGCCCCCCGGCGACTCACGGTGTGCTGGAAGACGACGTGGGAGCCGGTGAGGTCCGAGCCCCTGGACGGGTTGCCGGACCTCTCGGTCGTGCCCCACCTGCTGGAGGAGACGCTCCGGCGGTTGCGGCCCTCGCCGCCCGCGGAGGGCATCGCGGAAATCCTGCGCGACGGGATGCTCGCCGCGGCGGAAAGGGCTGGCGATGCCGGGACGGGTGGCGATTCCCCCATTCCCGTCGGGTCCCTGGACCGGCTGCGCGTTGTCCTGACCCCGGATTGCGACATCCTGCACCTGACCGAGGACGGCGGGACGGGGCCGGACCCGCACCACTGGGACATTTTCGGGGACCGGTGGAGGCGCGGGAGCGACCGCCTGGCGGTGCGGCTGGCGGACAGCCTCCGGCGGGTCACGCCGGAGGACCGTGCGCGGCTTGGCGAGGTCGGGCGCCACTGGGCGATGCTCTTCCGCTACGTGGAGCGGCTTGCCGGGCAGTGCGCGCTGGTCCCGGAGCTGGTGTGCGGGCGGCGCCAGCGGACGCACAGGATCGTCTGGCGTCCCGCGACCATGCTCAGCGAGCCGCTGCGGGTCCTCCACGATCGGTTTGTCAGGGCGTGCCCGGGGGAGCTGGTGCGGGCGCAGGGGATCAGCCATCATGGCCGGCTGCTGTTCGCGAGCCAGGAGGTCCAGGTCCGCCACGCCATCGACCTGCTGTTCCGTGGCATATTGGCGGGGAAGTACCGCCGTCGCGGGGAGAGGGCGGCGCCATTCAGGCTGACAGGCGACCCGGCTCCGATCCTCTTCGGGGAGCGGCCGTTCGAGACCGGCCGGGACGGGCTGGAAGAGGACGATCTCCAGCCGTGGCTGCGGCGGCTGGCGATCCCGGAGCGCCATCCCAAGGTGGGGGTGCGCATCGCCCCGGACGGCGAGGACCCGGAGAAGTTCGTGATCGGCCTGGACTTCCTTGACGAGGCCGGGGAGTCGGCCCCGCTCGGCGAGATCATCGACCGCCAGCCGACGACGTGGCTTCTCATGTCGCTGGGCGCCTTGGGGACCGCCCTGGAGCACGACCTGCCGGCAACCGCCGGGGACCGCTCGCGGCTCAACCTCACGTTCCCGCTGGACCGCTACCAGGCGGTCGTGCCAGGGGTGATCGACGCCTGCCGGGCGTCCGGCACGGACCTGGAGATCGCGGAGGAGCTGCGCGCGCCGCACAGGCCTCGCTTTTGCCACCGGATGTCGACGACCGGGGCGCCGGTCACCGGGACCTTCGACCTGTCCTCCCTGGCGGAGTTCGACTGGGTGGTCGCCGTCGGTGACTCCGTCTTCACGGTCGACGAGTTCGAGGTGCTGGTGAAGGAGGCGAGGGAGGCCATTTTCGACACCCCCGGGTGGCGCGAGGACTTGCAGTCGGAGCTCATGCACGTGGGCGGGAAGTACGTGAGGCTCGACAGCGACTTCATCCTCATGGGGTTCGGCGGGCGGCTGCCCGACATCGAGGAGCCCTCCCACTTCGATCTGCTGCGCGCCGCGCTGTCGCGCGAGCACGAGGGGTCCGAGGTGGTCCTGCACTCGTCGGCCGAGCGGCTGTTCCAGGAGATACTGTCGCCCCGGGATCCCCCGGAGCCGCCGGGCGACCTTGCCGGGGTGCTGCGGCCGTACCAGCGCACCGGGTTCGAGTGGCTGGCGCAGAACGCCGATGTCGGCTTCGGGTCGCTCCTCGCCGACGACATGGGCCTCGGCAAGACGGTGCAGGCGATCGCGCTCATCCTGCACCGCACGCTGCGCGACCCGTCGCACAAGACGCTGGTGGTCGCGCCCACCGCGCTGCTCACGAACTGGGTGCGCGAGATCCGGCGCTTCGCGCCCGCGCTGCGCACGCAGATCCATCACGGGGGCGCGCGCGGCCTCGACCTCTCGCGGCACGACGTGGTCGCCACCAGCTACGGGATCGCGTGGCGCGACGCGAAGACGCTCGGGGAGCACGCCTGGGGCCTGATGGTGGTCGACGAGGCCCAGGCGATCAAGAACCCGGCGACCAAGCAGTCCCAGGCGATCAAAAGCTACAGGACGGACGCGCGCGTCGCGTTGACCGGCACCCCGGTCGAGAACCGCCTCGACGACTGCTGGAGCATCTTCGACTACACCAACCGCGGGTACCTCGGCTCACGCCAAGGGTTCCGCACCGAGCTGGCGCGCCCGATCGAGCTCGACCGCGACGCGGATGCGCTCCGGTACTTCCACCGGCTCACCGGGCCGTTCATCCTGCGGCGGCTCAAGACGGACAAGAGGATCGTTGAGGACCTCCCGGAGAAGATCGAGGGCAAGCAGTACTGCTCGCTCACCGCGAAGCAGGCGGCGCTCTACCAGGCGACGATCGACAGCATGATGGGGGAGATTGCCGGCGCCGGGGACGACCGGGACCCGCGCAACATGAGGCGGCGGGGGCTGATCCTGAAGATGCTGACCCAGCTCAAGCAGGTGTGCAACAGCCCGTCCCACCGCCTGGGCCTTGAGACGGCGCCGCCGTCGGAATCCGGCAAGCTCGCGCTGTGCCTGGAGATCCTGCGGGAGCTGCGGGACACCGGGGAGAAGGCGCTGGTGTTCACCCAGTACGTCGAGATGGGGAAGCTGCTGGTCGGCGCCGTGCGCTCCGAGACGGGCGAGGA
>CAZZIL010000018.1:0-8698 GCA_964654265.1 uncultured Gammaproteobacteria bacterium
GCTCGCCCAGCCAGAGCATCCCGAAGAGGGTGCCCCACACCGGGGTGAGATAGAACAGCATGGTCGCGCGGATCACCGATGTCAGGATCAGCGCGAGACAGTAGGTCGCGATGCTTGCGCCCGCGAGCGTCCCGGCGAGCGCGACCGGGCCGGTGCGCCCCCGGCTCGCGCCCGCGAAGACGACGAACACCGCGAACGCCACCGCGAACGCCGGCAGGTTGAACAGCGCCACCGCCCAGAGCGGCCCGAGACCAGATTCCTCGAGCCCGCGCAACGGGATCCACAGCAGTCCCCAGAAGGACGCGCCGAACACGACAGTCAGTGCCGGGACCAGCTGGCTGCGCCCCGGGGTCACGACCCGTGTCTCCTGTCTGCTCGGCTCACGGACCCCTCCCTCGGACCGGTGGACTGGCCGCCGCGCCCGCCGGGCGCGGCGCCAAGGCGGGAATTCTAGTTCGCGGGGGACGCCGCCGGCCGGGCCGGCCGGCGGCCCCGGGTCAGGCCAGCGCCGGCGCCCCGCCCGGCAACGGCGGTGTCGCGGCCCGCGGAGCCGGCCCGGCGTCCTCCTCGCCCACCCAGGACCACGCCTTGCGGTCGGCGAGCAGCGCCCGCATCAGCAGGTTGTTGAGCTCGTGGCCGGGCTTGTGCGCCTCGTACTCGCCGATCAGGAAGTGCCCGTCGACGTAGCAGTCGCCGATCGCGTCCAGCAGCTTGTGGCGCGCGAACTCGTTGTCGTAGCGCAACCCGCCCTCGTTGAGCACGCGGTAGTCGTCGAGCACGACGCAGTTGTCGAACGACCCGCCGAGCGCCCGGCCGTTGTCCCGCAACGTCTCGATGTCGCGGACAAACCCGAACGTGCGCGCGCGCGCCACCTCGCGCTCGTAGTCTTGGCCGGCCTCGAACGACGCCGACCGGTCGGTCTTGGCAATGTAGGGGTGGTCGAAGTCGATGGTGACGCGGTACCGCATCCCGGGGTGGGGCCTGAGCCGCGCGCGCTTCGGCTCCCTCGGGTTGGCCGGGTCGTCGCGGCACACCTCGACCTCGCGCTCGACCCGGATCATTCGCTTGGCGGCCGGCTGCTCGACCACGCCGGCGTTCTTCAGCAGGAGGACGAACGGGGCGGCGCTGCCGTCCATGCCGGGCAGCTCGTCCCCGTCGACGGCGACCTCGACGTTGTCGATCCCGAGCGCCGCGAGCGCGGACATCAGGTGCTCGATCGTCGACACCCGCGCCCGCCCGAACGTCACGCAGGTCGCGAGCCGGGTGTCGGAGACGCGCTCGGCGGACGAGCGCACCTCGGCCGCAGGGTCGAGGTCGACGCGCCTGAAGACGATCCCGGAGTCCGGCGGGGCCGGCGACAGCGAGATCCCGACGCGGCGCCCGGAGTGCAGGCTGACGCCGTGCAGGACGCCGGTCCGGCGCGCGATCGTGCGTTGCCTGGGGAGCATTTCCCGATTATAGCGGCGCATCAGCTGATCTGCCGCCGCAGGAAGCTGGCGACCTTCCCGGTGTTGTCCGCGGCGCCCTCGAGGTCCAGGTTGGCGCTGTTGACCCTGCGCGCCGACGAGATGACGGAGGCGCCCCTCTGCTGCGGCCGGCCCTGGGGGTGCGCGGCCACGGCGGGCGGCGGGGCCGCGCCGTTGCCCTGCGGCGGGACCGCGCGCAGCACCGGCCGGGAAGAGGCCTGCGGGCGCGCAGGCTCATCGGGCTGGATGTGCGGGTTCTCCAGCCCGGTCGCGATCACGGTCACCCTCAGCTCCTCGCCGAGGGAGTCGTCGAACACGGCGCCGAAGAAGACCTCGGCGTCGTCGCTGACGTCCTTCTTGATCAGCTTCTGGATCTCCTCGATCTCGGCGAGCGTGACCGACTCCCGGGTCGCGCTGATGTTGATCAGGAGTCCCTTGGCACCGCTGAGGCTGTGGTCCTCCAGCAGCGGGCACTCGATCGCGGCGTGCGCCGCGCGGGTGGCGCGGTCCACCCCGCTGTCCGCCCCGGAGCCCATCACGGCCATGCCGGCCTGCGCCATCACGTTGCGCACGTCGGCGAAGTCGACGTTGATGAAGCCCGGCTTGTGGATCACGTCGCAGATCCCCGACACCGCGCCGTGGAGCACCTGGTCCGTCTCGCGGAACGCGTCGGCCGCGGGGGTGTCGGGCCCGAGCACGTCCCGCAGGCGCTCGTTCGAGACGACAATCAGCGAGTCGACGTGTTGCGCCAGGTTGGCGATCCCGGCGTCCGCCTTCCGGTCCCTGGACTCGAAGCGGAACGGCCGGCAGACCACCGCGATGGTCAGCACCCCCAAGCTTGCCGCGATCTCGGCGATCACGGGCGCGGCGCCGGTCCCGGTCCCCCCGCCCATCCCGGCGGTGATGAACAGCATGTCGGTCCCCTCGACCAGCTCGCGGATGCGCTCGTCGTCCTCCTGGGCCGCCTGCGCGGCGATGTCGACGCGCCCGCCGGCGCCCAGGCCGCGCGTGGTCTCCTTGCCGAGCTGCACGCACTCTGCGCCCTGGATCCGCTCCAGCGCCTGCAGGTCCGTGTTCAGCGCGACCAGCCTGACGTTCTCCAGGTTCTGCCGGATCATCGTGGTGACGACGTTGCCGCCGCACCCGCCGACGCCGAACACCTTGATGTCCGCGCCGCTCTTGTGCCGGTTTTCATCGACGAATTCCATAGCCCTCTCCTTGTGGTGGTTGTGTTGTTGTCCTACTTGCCGACCTGGAACAGGTCGTCGGCGAGCGACCGCAGCCAGCGGCCGACCCCCTTGCCGGCGCGCGACAGCCCCTCGTGGTCGTGGCTGCACAGCTCGATCAGGCCGGCCACCGACGAGCGCCGCGGGTCCGCCAGCAGCTCCGCGTTCTTCCCGGCGTAGGACGGGACCCCGATGCGCACCGGCATGCCGCTGGCGTCGCCGATCACCTGGTCGAGCCCCTCCAGGAGGGCCCCGCCGCCCGTGAGCACGATCCCGCCCGCGAAGTCCTTGGGCTCGAACTGCTCGATGCGCCCCATCAGCTCGCGCACGATGTCGTCGACCCGGGAGCGCACGACCATCGACGGCTCGCTGGCGCCGGGCCGGCCGGCGCGCGACTGGCCGTCCCCGGCGATCCCGGACCCGGGGTCGTGCTTCATCCCCCGGGCCTGCTCGGCCGACACCCGGTAGATCTGCGACAGGTCCGCGTCGATGTCGTTGCCGCCCTGCCCCACCGAGTCAATGTGCGCCAGCGACCCCGCGCGGAACACCGCGATGTCGCACACGCCGGCCCCGAAGTCGACGACAATCGTCCCCAGGTCCTTCTCCTCGGGCCGCAGCACCGCGGTCGACGAGGCCACGTGGTTCGACACCACCCGGTGGATGGCGTGCCCGGTGCGCTCGAAGCAGCGCTCGACGTTGCCGATGATGTGCGCGTTCATCGAGATCACGAGGGCGGTCCCCTCGAGCAGCTCGCCCTCCATCCCGACCGGCCGCTTGATCCCGTTGTGCCGGTTGATCGAGAACGACTGCTCCAGCACGTGGAGGATGCGCTCCCGCTCCATCAGCTGGTGCGCCTGCGCGGTCTTCATCACCTGGTCGACGTCCCCGGGGGTCACCGTCTCGCCGGCGATGTACGTCGACGCCTGGTGCGTGTTGCCGCGCATGTGGGTGCCGGATATCCCGACGTACAGCCCGTCGACCTCGGAGCCCGACATCACCTCGGCCTTGTGGATCGCGCCCTTCAGCGCCCCGACCATCCCCTCGATGTTGATCACCTTGCCCTTCTCCATCCCGGCCGCGTCGGACTCGCCGAAGCCGACCAGCTGGTGGTTGTGCTCCGACACCTTCTCCGCGATCGCCGCCGCGAACTTTGACTGGCCGAGGTCGACGACCGCCAGCCGCCCCCCCTTGCGCGAGTCGTTGATCATCGCCTGTCCTCCGTGTCTGTGTCTTGCGCCCGCGCGACCTCGCCGCGGACCGCGATCCCGTTCGGGTAGCGCAGGTCCAGGTGCACGATGTTCGTGATGCGCGCCGAGATCTCCGCGTGGGTCGCGACAAACCGCCGGATCCGCGCGTGGATGTCGCGCGACCCGAGGTTGAGCATCCAGCCGTTGCTGAGGACCAGCCGCCACTCGCCGAGGTCGCTCAGGTGCATCTGCACCAGCCGCAGCCCCTGGCCGTGCTCGCCCAGCCGGGCGCGCACGTACGAGAGGTACTCCGTCATCTCGACCAGCCGGGAGCCGGGGCCGTCGAAGATCGGCAGCCACTGCCGGTGGACCCCGGGGTAGATCTCCCCCTGGATGTTGACCAGGCCGCCGTGGGCCCAGCGCGCGAGCGGCTGGTGCCCCTCGACGTCGATCAGCAGCCGGTCCGGGAACGCCCGCCGCACGGTCGCCGAGCGCACGTTCGGGAACGCCTCGACCCGGGCGCGCACCTCGGCGAGGTCCAGCCCGAGCATCGCGGTCCCCAGGTCGCGGGTGACCGCCCGCACATCGTCCGGCGTCACCAGGGAGGACCCCTTGCCCACCCTGATCTCCCGCAGCTCGATCGACGCCAGCACGTGCGCGCCCAGCGCCGCGAACGCCAGCGCCGCGGCTCCGCCGATCGCCGCCACCCGGATCACCTTGTCACCTCCGCGTCCTCCATGATGGTCCCGACCAGCCGCTCGAAGCCGATCCCGGCGGTCCGCGCCGCCGCCGGGACCAGCGAGTGCGACGTCATCCCCGGGACGGTGTTCACCTCCAGGAGGTGCGGGCGCCCGTCCTGGAGAATCAGGTCCACCCGGCCCCAGCCGGAGCAGCCGAGCGCGTCGAACGCGCGCAGGGAAAGTTCCCGCAGCTCCGCCTCGGTCTCCTCGCCCATGTCGCCCGGGCAGACGAAGACCGTCTCGTCCGAGACGTACTTCGCCTCGTAGTCGTAGACGCCCCCCGCCGGGACGATCCGGATCGACGGGAGCGCGCGCCGGCCCAGGATCCCGACCGTGACCTCGTCGCCGGCGACGCACGGCTCGACCAGCGCGTCATCGCGCTGCCCGAGCGCCGCCTCGACCGCCTCCCGCAGCCCCGCCATGTCGTCCGCGCGCGCCGACGCGACGCTCGACCCGCCGCGGCGCGGCTTGACGAACGCCGGGAAGCCGATCTCCCTCGCCGCCGCGTCGAGCGCGCCCGGGTCGGCGCTGCCGAGCAGGCGGTGCGGCGGCGTCGGCAGGCCGAGCGCGCGCCAGATCAGCTTGGCGTAGTGCTTGTCCATGCACACCGCGCACGCGTAGTGGTCGCTCCCGGTGAACGGGATGCCGCTGTCTTTCAGCACCCCCTGGACCACGCCGTTCTCCCCGTCGGCCCCGTGCAGGATGATGAACACCGCCTCGACCCCGGCGTCGCGCACCTCGCACACCGGGCGGTCCCCGGGGTCGATCTCGACCACCTCGTAGCCCGCGCGCCGGAGTCCCGGGCCCACCTCCGCCGCGCTCATCAGCGACACCTCCCGCTCCGGGGAGGAGCCGCCCATCAGCAGCCCGACCCGGGAATAGCGCCTCGTCACGGCTCCCCCACGATGCGGACCTCGAGCTCGAGGCGGACCCCGGCGCGTTCCAGCACGGCCGCGCGCACGCGGTCGATCAGCCCCTCGATGTCCGACGCGCTCGCGCGGCCGCGGTTGACGATGAAGTTCGCGTGCACCCTCGAGATCTCCGCGTCCCCGACCGAGAGCCCCTTGAGCCCGCACGACTCGATCAGCCGGCCGGCCGCGTCGCCCGGCGGGTTGCGGAAAACCGACCCGGAGCTCGGCTCGCCCAGCGGCTGCGTCGCGCGCCGCCGCCGCATCATCCCCGCCATCACTCGGCGGGCGGCCTCCCGGTCGCCGGGCGACAGCCGCAGCCGCGCCGACCCGAAGAGCACGGGGGCCTTCCCCCGGGGCCGCACGCCCCGGTAGCCCACGTCGAAGGCGGAGGGTCCCAGCCGGTCCACGCCCCCGTCGGCGCGCACCACCTCGACCTCGCCGACCCGCTCCCAAGTCTCCGCGCCGTGGCAGCCGGCGTTCATCGCGAGCGCGCCGCCGATGGTGCCCGGGATCCCGCACAGGAACTCGCCGCCGGCGAGCCCGTGGTCGACGGAGAACTTCGCCACCTTCGGGCACGGCGCCCCCGCGCCCGCGCTCACCTCGGCCTTGCCCGGGCCGAGCCTCACCCAGTCGAGCGCCGGCCCGGTGCGCATCGCCACCCCGCGCATGCCGCCGTCGCGCACGAGAAGGTTGGTGCCCTTCCCTACCGCGAGCACCGGCATCGCGCCATGGGCCGCCGCCAACAGCCGGGACACGTCCTCCAAGTCGGCCGGGCGGTACAGCCACTCGGCCCGCCCGCCCGCGTGCCAGCTGCTGAGCCGCGACATCGGAAAGTCGCCCGTCCACTCGCCGCGCAGGTCCCGCCCGGCGAACGGCCCCGCGGAATGCCCCGCCGCGCTCATCGGTCGCACATCTCGCGGATGATCCCCGGCAGCCTCCCGACCGACCCGGCGCCGAGCGTGAGCACCAAGTCGCCGTCCTCGACGAGCGGCCCGAGGCGCTCGGCCGCCTCGCCGATGCCGGGGACGAAGACCGGCTCGACCTCCCCGCGCAGCCGGATCGCGCGCGCGAGCGCCTCGCCGCTCGCCGCCGGGATCGGCTCCTCCCCGGCCGGGTACACCTCGGTGAGCACCAACAGGTCCGCCTTGCCGAGCGCGGCCGCCAGCCCCTCGAACGTGTCGCGGGTGCGCGAGTAGCGGTGCGGCTGGAACACCACGACCAGGCGGCGGCCAGGCCAGGCCGCGCGCACCGCGCCGATCGTCGCCTCCATCTCGGTCGGGTGGTGGCCGTAGTCGTCGACCAGGACGAAGCGGCGCCCGCCGAGCGCGAGCTCGCCGTGGTCCTCGATCCGCCGGGCGACCCCCTGGAAACTCCTGAGCGCCCGGCGGATGCCCGCCTTCGACACCCCGAGCTCGTGCGCCACCGCGATCGCCGCCAGCGTGTTGAGCACGTTGTGCACACCGCGCGCGCGCACCTCGAACGCGCCGGAGACCGGGCCGCGCAGCCGGAACGACATCAGCTCGCCGCGCGCGCGGATCGCGCCCGCCCGGAAGTCCGCGTCCCGGCTCGATATCCCGTACGACAGCACGCGCTTGCTGCACATCCCGGCGCACGAGCGCGCGTTCGGGTCGTCGACGCACACCACCGCGACACCGTAGAACGGCAGGTTCTCGATGAACTGGACGAACGCCCGCTTGAGCCGGGCGAAGTCCTGGCCGTAGGCCTGAAGGTGGTCCGTGTCGATGTTCGACACCACCGACACCACCGGGCGGAACGCCAGGAACGACGCGTCCGACTCGTCGGCCTCGACGATGATGAACTCCCCGGAGCCGAGGCGGCTGGAGCCGAGCCGGCGGATCACCCCGCCGACGATGAACGTCGGGTCCATCCCCGCCTCGTGAAGGATGTGCGCGACCAGGCTCGTGATCGTCGTCTTCCCGTGGGTGCCGGCGACGGCGACCCCCTGGCGCAGCCTGAGCAGCTCGGCGAGCATGGTCGCCCGCGGCACCACCGGGATCCCCTTGCGGCGCGCGGCCGCCAGCTCCGGATTGTCCGCCGCCACCGCGCTGGAGAACACCACCGCGTCGGCGCCGTCGGCGTGCGCCGCCGAGTGGCCGACGTGGACCTTGACCCCGCGGCGCCGCAACGCCCGGCAGTTCTCCCCGTCGGCCAGGTCGGAGCCGCTCACCCGGTATCCCAGCGTCGACATCACCTCGGCGATCCCGGACATCCCGGCGCCGCCGATCCCGACAAAGTGCACCCTTTTGATCCTATGCCGCACGGGCCGCCTCCTCGCAGGCGTCGACGATGCGCGCGGCCGCGCCCGGCGGATTGAGCCGGCGCGCGGCGACCGCCATCCCGCACGCGGCCGCGCGGGTGACCGGCGCCAGCGCCTCGCGCAGCCGCGCGGCGTCCAGGCCCTCCTGCGGGACCACGACCCCGGCGCCGGCCTGCGCGAAGCGGCGCGCGTTCTCGAGCTGGTGCCCGTCGGCCGCGTGCGGGTACGGGACCAGGATCGCGCCGAGCCCGGCCGCCGAGGCCTCGGCGAGCGTGGCCGCCCCGGCGCGCGCGACGAGGAGGTCCGCCTCCCCCATCGCGCGCGCCATGTCCTCGATGAACTCGTGGACCGCGCAGTCGACGCGTCGCTCCCGGTAGGCGGCCTCGACCGCCTCCCGGTTGCCCGCACCGCACTGGTGCGACACCAGCGGGCGGTCGCGCGCCGGGATGCCGCCCAGCGCCTCCGGCAGGCGCTCGTTGAGAAACCGCGCGCCCTGGCTGCCGCCCAGCACCAGCAGGCGCAACCGCCCGTCGCGCCCGCCGATGCGTCCCTCGGGCGACTCCACCGACGAGAACGCGCCGCGCACCGGGTTGCCGACCACCGACACCTTGGGACCGAGTTTTCCGAGCACGCCCGGGTAGGCGACCAGCACCCGCCGCGCCAGGCGCGCCAGCAACCGGTTGGCCCGCCCCGGCACCGCGTTCTGCTCGTGGACCACCAGCGGGCGGCCGTCGTAGCGCCCGGCAAGGCCCGCCGGCACGGACGCGTAGCCGCCCATGCCCAGCAGCACCGACGGCGCGACCTCGCGCACGATGCGCCGCGCCTCCCGCAACGCCCGCAACAGGTCCAGCCCGGCGCGTGCCAGGCCGCGGCCGCGCGGCGACTCGTAC
>CAZZIL010000019.1:0-3544 GCA_964654265.1 uncultured Gammaproteobacteria bacterium
TGCACTCGCGCACGTCGAACTCCGGCGGGCACAGCCGGTACTCCTTGAAGCGCATCTCGACCTGCCCGTTGGTGCTCACGATCGGGAACACCTTGTGGAACGCGCGCTGCAGGCCCTGGTCCTTGCGCTTGCCCGGCTCCGTGTCCGCCTGCAGGAACTCGCGGTAGGAGTGGATCTGCGTCTCAGGCAGGTGGGGGATGTCGAGCACCGGCCCGGAGTGCGCGAACGAGCGCCGGGGCCGCTTGACGGGGGTGGAGGGTGCGGTCATCTTGTCGTCGTGGTCTCGTGTCGGGGCGTGACTGGGCGGGACGCCCGGGGGCCGGCGGCCCCCGGGCGCGCCGTCACTTGATCTCGCAGGTGGCGCCGGCCTCGCGGATCTTGGACGCCAGCTCCTCGGCGTCGCTCTTGGCGATCCCCTCCTTGATCGCCTTGGGCGCGTTGTCGACGAAGTCCTTCGCCTCCTTGAGGCCGAGGCCGGTGGCGGCGCGCACCGCCTTGATCACGGCGATCTTGTTGCCGCCGACCTCGGTGAGCACCACGTCGAACTGCGTCTGCTCCTCGGCCTCGGGCTCGGCGGCGCCGGCCGCGGCGGCCGCGGGCGCCGCCGCCACCGGGGCGGCCGCGCTGACGCCGAAGCGCTCCTCGACCGCCTTGACCAGCTCGGAGAGCTCCAGCACGCTCATGCTCGAGATCGAGTCGATGATTTCTTCCTTGTTGAGGGCCATTTCCGTTCTCCTGTGGTGTTTGTCTGGGGGAGGGCTACTGCCGCCTGCCGTCGCGCACCGCGGCGAGCGAGCGCGCCAGGCGCGCCGGCAGGTCCGCGAGCGCGCGGGCGAGCGAGGCGACCGGCGCCTGCAGCGCGCGCGCGACCTGGGCGCGCATCTCGTCGCGCGACGGCAGCCGGGCGAGGCGCCCGACCGCCTCCGGGCCGAGCGGCTGGCCGGGGAGCGCGCCGAAGCGCAGCTCCATGACGCGGTGGCGGTCGCCGAAGCGGTCGAACACCCTGGCGAGCGCGGCCGCGTCGTCGCCGGCGATGCCGAGGATCAGCTGCCCCTTGAGCTCGCCGGCGACCGCCTCGAACGGGGTCCCGGCGACCGCGCGCCGCGCCAGCGAGTTCTTGAACACCCGCACCTCGACGCCGGCCTCCCGCGCGTCGCGGCGCAGCTCCTGCAGGTCGGCGACCGACAGCCCGGCGTAGCCGGCGCCGATCACGCACTGCGACGTCTCCAGGCGCCGGTGGAGCGCGTCCACCACCGCCTTCTTCCTTTCCAGCGCGACGCCCATCCCGTCCCCCTAGCGCAGCGGCGCGACGTCGACGGCGACGCCCGGGCCCATGCTGCTCGACAGCGAGGCCTTCCTCAGGTACACCCCCTTGCTCGCCGACGGCTTGGCGCGCACCAGCGCGTCGATGACGCTCCTGGCGTTGCGCACCAGCGCCTCCTCGCTGAACGACGCCTTGCCGATCGGCAGGTGCACAATCCCCGCCTTGTCGTTGCGGAACTGGACCTGCCCCTTCTTCAGGCGCTCGACGGCGGCGCCGACGTCGTCGTCGACCGTGCCGCTCTTCGGGTTGGGCATCAGCCCCTTGGGGCCGAGCACCTTCGCGACCTTGCTGAGCGCGCGCATGGCGCCCGGCGTGGCGACCAGGACGTCGAAGTCGATCTCGCCCTTGCCGACCGACTCGACCAGGTCGTCGAGCCCGACGCGGTCGGCTCCGGCCGCGCGCGCCTCGTCGTGGCGGTCGGCGTCCGCGCACACGGCGACGCGCACGGTGCGCCCGGAGCCCTCGGGCAGCTGCACGGAGCCGCGCACCATCTGGTCCGACTTGCGGGGGTCGATCCCCAGCTGCACCGCGATGTCGACGGTCTCGTCGAACTTCGCGTTGGCGGTGCCGCGCACGGTGCGCGCCGCCTCCTCCAGCGACGCCAGCCGCGTCGAGCCCGCGACCTCGCGGTTCGCCCGCGCGCGCTTCCCGGCCCGGCTCATGGCGCGTCCCCCCCGCCCGCCGCCGGCGCCTCGACGTCGACGCCGATGCTGCGCGCGCAGCCGGCGACGATGCGCGAGGCCATCGCGATGTCGTCGGTGTTCAGGTCCGGCAGCTTGGCGCGCGCGATCTCCTCGACCTGCGCGGCGGTCAGCCGCCCGACCTTGTCGGTGTGCGGGGTCGGGCTCCCCTTGGCGGCGCCGGCCGCCTTGAGGATCAGCGACGCGGTCGGCGGGGTCTTCACCACGAACGTGAACGTGCGGTCCTCGTGCGCGGTGATCACCACCGGCAGCGGCGTGCCCTTCTCCTCCGAGGCGGTCGCCTCGTTGAACGCCTTGCAGAAGTCCTGGATGTTCAGGCCGCGCTGCCCCAGCGCGGGTCCGACCGGCGGCGCCGGGTTCGCCCCGCCCGCCGGGATCTGCAGCTTGATGATTCCGACAACCTTCTTCGCCATGTCAGCCCTTCTCAATGTGCCCGAAGTCGAGCTCGACGGAGGTGGCGCGCCCCAGGACCGCGACGGAGACCTTGAGCTTGTTGCGCTCGTAGTTGATCTCCTCGATGTTGCCGTAGAAGTCCTTGAAGGGCCCCTCCTTGATGTGGATGCGCTCGCCGACCATGAACATCACCTTGGGGCGCGGCTTCTTCGCGCCCTCGGCGACCAGGTCCCGGATCGACTGGATCTCGTCGTCGCTCACCGGCCGCGGGTCGCGGCTGTCGCCGCCGACGAACCCGTGGATCTTCGGGGTGCTGCGCACCAGGTGCCAGGTGTCCGCCGCCATCTCCATGTTGATGAACAGGTAGCTCGGGTAGAGCTTGCGCTCCGAGTCGACCTTCTTGCCGCCGCGGAACTCCTGAACCGTCTCGGTCGGGATCAGGATCTCGCCGAAGCGCTCCTGCAGCCCGACGCTCCGGATGCGGTCCTCCAGCTGCTGCCGCGCCTTGCGCTCGCTGCCCGACGTGACGTGCGCGGCGTACCAAGCCTTCTCGCCCACCACTCCCCCTAGAACGTGATCGCCTGGAACACCCAGACGAGCAGGGCGTCGACCACCCACAGGAAGAGCGCGACCACCATGACGAAGGCGAGCACCAGCCCGGTCATGCGCAGCGTCTCCGCCCGCCCCGGCCACACGATCTTGCGCATCTCGTTCGACGACTCCTGCGAGAACGCGACGAAGCGCCGACCCGGGTTGGAGAAGTAGCCGATCAGCAGCGCCGCCGCGGTGCCGCCGACCAGGACGCCTGCGCGCACCGCGAGCCCGGCGGTGTCCAGGTGGTAGAACCCGGCGTAGAACGCGCCCAGGAACACGATGGCGGCCAGCCACAGCTTCGCCTTGTCGACCCCGGTGAAGGTCATCGCGCGCCGCCCCCCGCGAGGTCGGCAGGCCAAGAGGGACTCGAACCCCCAACCTGCGGTTTTGGAGACCGCTGCTCTACCAGTTGAGCTATTGGCCTGCTGGTCCTGTGCCCCGACATGGCGCGCGCTACCTGACGATCTCGGTGACGACGCCGGCGCCGACGGTGCGCCCGCCCTCGCGGATCGCGAAGCGCAGGTTCTTCTCC
>CAZZIL010000020.1:0-2708 GCA_964654265.1 uncultured Gammaproteobacteria bacterium
GTCGACGAGCACGGCGGCGACCACACTGGCGAGGAGTTCCTGCGCGAGGCCCAGCACCGGGGGACCGCCGCACCCCTTCTGGGGAACCCCCAGACCCTCCTGATGACGCTGGGGACGACAGGCGCGGGATGGCCGACATCCCGGCAGGAGCTGCACGAGCGGATGTGCCACCAGCTTGCGAGCGAGCACAACCCCCGGCACCGGCAAGGCATCGGGTGGGGCAAGCCGCCGCCAAGCGCCTTGGCCGACACGGCCGGCCTTGTCTTCGCGCAACTGCTGCTCGCCGGAAAGGAGGGCGTTGCCATGGACGGGGACGGAAGACTGCCAACCCCGGCGAACCTCGCGGCCGATGGACACGACACGACGGCCGTCAGGCAGGCGATGGCGACGAACCTGTTCCGGATGGAAGGGAATGCCTTCGTCCCCTGCCACCGCACAGTCGCGGAGTTCCTGGCCGCCAAATGGATCGCCGGCGCCCTCACCCGAAAGACCCTGCTCCCCCGCACGCTTGACGCGCTACTGCGCGTCCGCGACGACATGGTCCCCTCGTCCCTGAGGGGACTGCATGCCTGGATTGCGACCCTGCACGCGGAAAGCAGGCGACCGTTCATCTCACGAGACCCCCACGGGTTCTGGTGCCACGGGGACCGGTCCCGGCTGACCGCCGCGGAGTCGGACCACCTGTTGGACGCACTCGCAAAGCACGCGGAGCGGCGCCCCGGGCTCTACGGCCAAAGAGGCCGCCTGGGATTCGGGGGCTGGCCTGCGGAAGGCAGGCTCCAAAGACGCATCACCAAGCTGGTGGGCGATCCCAAGACCCCTCCCCTGCTGGCGCGGTTGGTGATCGAGTCCATCGAGGACACCGCCGTCATTGACGAAATCGGGGAGATGCTGGAAGACACTGTTCTCAACGCCGACAGCCCCAACCGGGACGCGTGCCTTGACGCATTGGTCAACCGAAGGGGAGACCCTTACCCCGGGGATATCGTCGAAAAGCTGCTGGAGAAGGCGGATGTCGGATCGCTCCGTGTCGCGGTCAACGCCGCACGATGCCACGCCGACAGGCTGGACGGACGGATCGTCGCGAATGTCCTGGCCGCGGCGGGGTCGCAAATCCCCCGCCCGGCGCCCGACCAAGGGTCCGAGCGGCAACTGTCGGACCGGCAGGTCAGGGAGGGACTGGCCACGCTGAGGGCGATCGCGGGAGATGACGGGAACCCGTGCTGGCGCGGGGCACAGCGCTGGATGCCCCGGTTCCTGAGCGAGCTTTTCCGCCGGGACGCCCCTCCGCCCCCAAGCGAGCTCTGGGAGTGCGTGAGGGTTGCGGCATGCCCGTCCCACCTGGGCAACAGGCCGAGCGTGGAGATCGTGGCCTATCTCGACAAGGACGCCGAATATCGCAGGGCCGTGCAGGCGGCCATCATCCGCGAGGCCGAGGACCTGCGGGAGCACCTGTTCCAGCGGGAGTTCGATTGGCCCGGGATCACGATCAGCGAGCCGGACTGGGTCCACCAACTGAGGACCTTGGCGGAGCAGCAGCCGCCAGGCTGGGAGCAACGATGGAGGGCGGTGTTCGAGTACGGGCAAATCCACCGGTTCTCCGCCGAATCGATGGCGGAGGCGGGGGGACTGGCGGGAGGACACCCCGGGCTGGACGTTGCCAACATCGTCCCCGGCCGGTCACCCGACCTGCTCGAGACGGAGGCGTTGCACAAAGGACTCCGCGAACACGAAAGACGGCTCGATGCGCTCATCGACAAATGGCAGGCCAGGTTCAAGGCGCACCGGGAACAGGTGTCCGGCGGGAAGAACGTGGAGCTGCTACACCATGCGGCCGCCGCGTACCTGGGGTACGGCGTCACCCGCGACCTTGCGGGAACGCCAAGGGAGCTGGTCGCGCGCCTGGCCGGGGATGACATGGTCGGGCCGGTGTTTGCCGGGATCGACAAGATCGCGACTGCCGGCACAAAGGCGCCGACCGCCCGAAAGATTGCCGAGTTCCACGCATCGGGGCAACCGATCCCCCACGAGCACATTCTTCTCGCACACTTCCACCGCGCACAGGAACGCGGCGTCCCGTTCGCCCGGGTCCGCCGTGATGTCGCGCGCTCGGCCCTTGCGGCGTATCACCTGAACCCCTGGACGAACCCGCACGAGACGCACCGGCTTGCACGGTCACGCCTTGAGAAGATCGTCTGGTCCGGCCCCAAGGCAACTGAAACCCATCTCCGACACATCACCGAGCCGTTCCTGGAAAGGAACGCCATCCGTGTGCCCGGGCTTAGGCTGCTCCGGGACCGTCCCGACCTGTCAGCGTTCGCGAATTCCCTGCCCTGCAAGTGGATCAAAAGCCACGCGGGCCTTCGCCCCGAGCTGTTCTGGAAACTCGTGGACCTGCCGCGCGGGGAGGGTGTGACGGGAATGGCGAATGCCATACGCTCAAGGATCAGGCGAGGCGACTGGACCGGCGCCGCGGAACGCGAACAGTTTGTCTGCGCGGCCTTTGAGCTCGACTTCAGGCGGCAGAAAGAGGCAATCGCCGCGTTCGCCCGGGAGGACAAGTGCCGGCTTTGGAGGTTCGAGGATTCCATCGGGCGCATCAGGGAAGTCGATCCCGAGCGGATCGGCTTTGTCGTGGGCACGTACGCGCCGATGTGGCCTTGGACGGACCATCCTGGCGGCCTCCGGGCGGGGGAAAACCATGGGTG
>CAZZIL010000021.1:0-2012 GCA_964654265.1 uncultured Gammaproteobacteria bacterium
TCCCCAAGCTGTCGGCGCCCGGCCGGGCGGCTTGCACTTGACCCGGTGACGGTCGGACTTGTTTGGGCCGCCGCCGGGCTTGACAGGCCCGACGCCCACGCGCGGAACACCGTGTTGCCAAGGGGCCCTCGGTCACGTGTCCCGGGAGGTTCCCGGCGTCCCCCGTCCCCGGTGCCCGGTCTGGGCGCGGCCGGACGACGGCCGGACCCAAGTTGGTGCGCGTGCGCGCGGCCTAGAAACCGCCCGCTTCCCCGTTGGGGCTGTCGACCCGGGGCGTCGGATTGCCGCGGGGCGCGGCGGCCTGGGCACCGGTCACGAGGGGGCGTCGGCGCGCGACGCACGGATGCCCGCCCATCGTGCGACGGATTCAGGCCGTGGGGCCGCCCGGGAAATCCGACGGGTCCCGCCAGTCACCGTCGGGCATTGCGCCAAGGGGCGCCCACGGGCGACGGCGGGCGTCCGTCACCGTCGCGCCTCCTCCCCGCTGGCGCGCAACCCGGCGGTGCGCCCGTCTGCCGGGACGCTCCCGGCCTGCCGCATCAGGTGTTGCCGGCATCCCGGTGTCCGCCGCCCCGCGGGAGGTGACCGTCCTGGCGCGTGCCACCGTTCCTCTTGGCGCCCGCGCAACGCCCCTCCCAAGCATTGCGGGATCGCCATTGGGCGCTGGCCGCCAGCGCGGCACCCTTGGGGCCGCATCCATCGCATGACATCCCGGACGGGGGCGCTTGACGGGTGTGAAGTCGGCCAGACCTGGTCCGCCAAGGAGTCGCCCAACGGGAGCAATCGGTTATCATCCGCCCATGGTCAAGGAACGCGAAAACCCGTTCCGGCCCGGCGCGGGAGAAGTCCCGCCGCATCGGGCGGGGCACGAAGCCGCGGTGCGTGACCTGGCCGACTTGCTGGAGCTTCTTGTCGCCGGGAGATCCGGCGACATGGTCGTCATGTACGGTCCTCGTGGCAACGGCAAGACAGCCTTGCTCGGCACGCTTCGTCAGATGGCGGAAGAGCAAGGGGCGCTGGCTGCCAAGCTCGACGTCGGCATGATGACTGGCGACCCCGAAGAGCTTGCGGATGTGCTGGAGCCGATGGGGCGGCCCCGCGTGCCGCCGGTTGGCGGGGAGGAGGGCGGGTCCGTGACCCCCGATGCAACCTCCCTTGGGCGCGCGTTGCGCACACTCTTGGAAGGCCCGCTGGTGCTGATGGTCGACGATGCGCACGAGATTCCGCCCCGCGACGGGATGGCCCTGCTTCAGATCGCCCAAAGGTTGATCAGGGATCGGCTCCCGCTGTTTGTGGTGCTTTCCGGCACGCCGTGTGTCTGGGAGAGTCTCAGGCGCGCCCGCGTCGGGTTCATGGCGCGCGCCCGCCAGCTGAAGATCGGGCGGCTGGAGTCCCGGGACGCCACCCGGGAAGCCCTGTCGGTCCCGGCGGAGCGATCGGGCCTGCCGTTCGCCGCGGATGCGCTGGAGTTTCTGGCGGGGGAGAGCCGAGGCTACCCGCCTTTCATTCAGCTGCTGGGCAAGCACGCATGGGATGCCGCCATTGGTCGCGGCCCGAACGCGAGTCGCATCGGGATGGGGGATGCCCAGGCCGGCGCGCGCATGGCGGATGGGCAACGGGAGACCCTGTGTGACGACCACCTGCGGGAGGCGGCCGCCCGGGAGGTCCTGCCCGAGGCGGTGGCGGTTTCGAAGGCGTTTGCCGCCCTTGACGGTGACGGCACGCTTTCCGATGCACAGCTGAGGGGTGTGGTCCGCCCGGCATTGTCGGAGGGCCGGACCGTCAGGGATGCGATTGACGAGCTGTCGGCGTTGGGGCTGATCTGGGAGCCCAGGAATTTGGTCTGGGAGCAGGGTGTCCCGTCGCTCTGCACCTACCTGGCAAAGAACGCACACGGCTGACACTGGCCGGATCCCGGTGGCCGGCGGGCTCTCCCGGTCGCATCCGGGGCCGGTGCGCGCGACAGACGAAGGGGCGGCGCCGCGGCGGAAAAGAGGTCGACCGGACTGATT
>CAZZIL010000022.1:0-2403 GCA_964654265.1 uncultured Gammaproteobacteria bacterium
CCCGGCCGTCGGGGATCGCGACACCCTCCACCGCGTCCACCAGCTCCGCCGTGGTGAGCCGGGCGTCCCCTCCCTTGGCGACGACCATCCTCGACACGGCCTCCGCCTCGCCCAAGACTCCCTGCTCGCCCGCCTCGCGGCACCAGTCGCTGTGGAACAGCCGCCGCTCCTCTTGCGCGAGCGCGACCCCGTTCCGCGCATCCTCCAGCGTGATCTGCCGCGCCCCTCCCCGGTCGTGGGCCGCCTGCCAAGACTCGTGACCGAGCTGCTGCACGAAGAAGGGATACCGCTGACTCTCCTCCACCAGCAACGCCAGCGCGTCCTCGTCGATCGGCATCCCGGACTTCTTTGCCGGGGCCGCCAAGGCTTCCCGGGCCGCATCGACGGTCTCCAGGCGGCCGATCCGCAGCCTGCGGCAACGCCCCATGAAGCCGACGCGCATCCTCCGGAGATGGGCCGGGAGACCCGGCGTGCCGGCAAGGACCACAAGCAACGGAAGCCCCTGCTTGATGCACCGCTGGGCCGCCAGCAACAAGGACCACCCGAGGTCGACCGACATCTCGTGCGCCTCGTCAACCGCCAGCAACAGCGGCTTGTCCAGGTGCCCGCGCAACGCGTTCCCGGCGGAGATTCTCGGGGGATGCCCAGACGCCGCTCGCGCACCGGCGCCAGACAGGCCGGCGCCCGCCGCCTCGACCGCCAGCAGTTGCGGCAACGTGACCGAGTCGTCGGCCATCTCGCCAAGCCTGGGCGCAATGGCGCGCACGCGCGCGGCACTCGCCGCATCGCAGAGTTCGCCAAGCAGGGCCGTCTTTCCGCTGCCGCGCGGGCCGCACAGGATGACGATGTTCCCGACCTCCCTGTCCCGGATGCGCTCCAGCCTGTCCGCCAGGAACGCGGCGGCCTTTTCGTGCCCGACCCTCAGCGGCGGGGACGGCCCCGGACCGGGCTGGAACGGATTTCTCATCGACCTTGCCATGCCCGAATGATACACCGCCTGACCTTGCCGCAAGGCGCGCGGCCAGCCACGGCCTCGCGGGCAACCCCCGAAACGATGGGGGCGCGGTCCGTCACCCCGCGCCGAGGACGGCGGCGCCGCCAGGCCGCGCGCGGTCGCGACAGCCGGCAGGGTGATGACGCCCGCCACCACCCGGGGAACCCGGGAGGCCGCGGCCCGGACCGTGTCGCGCCCAGGCGGCGACCTGCCGGGTCGGCGGCTCGCGGAAGCGACGGCGCGACTTGGGCCGGTTCGTTGGCGACGCGACGCCGGCCGCCGTGTCGCGCGGGAGCGTGGCCGACACCTTGGCGCGGACGCGACGGATCCCGCCGGGCTTCCGCTGCCGGACACACCGACCCTGCGCTCTCCCGCCGCGTTGCCTCCCCGGGTTTCCCGGGCGCACTGGCGAAAGGCCGCCTCTGCGCACTTGCGCGCCCGGCGTGACGCCGGGGCGCCCGTCTCCCCTTGCCGACTCCCCGGCGCCGGCTCTCACTCGCCGCCCGTCCCGCTGACGCTGTTCCCCCTTGCGGTCCCCTTCGCGGCTGTGCCGGCCGTTGCGCTCCCCCGCGGCCGGTCAGTAGTCGTCCTCGTCGTCATCCGGCTCGACAGGCACGTCGAGCCTGCCGGCGTCCTTGACCCGGGCCCACATGCCGATCACCTCGCTGGCGTGGGCGTCGTCAGGCAGCGGGGCCGTGTCCCGAATCTCCCGCTTGCGGATCGCGCAGAAGCGGAACTCGCGACCCACCAGGACCGCCAGCACCAGCCGGCGCACCGCCATGGTCTTGCAGAAGTCCCGGACGGCCAACAGGTCGGTGACGGAATCGCCGAAGTGGCCGGACAGGTCGACCTCCACCAGCCCGAACTCCATCGCAAGGGCGTCGACGAAGCTCTCCGTGTCGGCGAAGATCTTCGCCATCCGCACGCCGTACGCGTGGATTTCCTCGAACGGCTTGCCCGTCACGATCGCCATCGCGCGCACCGCGCCCAGCTGGTCGGGTCTCAGCGAGCTGGCGATGCCGGCCTCTGCCTGGCCGCCGTCGTCGTGCTTGAAGGAGTAGTCGTGCACGAAAACCACCACCCCCTCCCTGACCTGGACTCGCGGCTCGCCGGCTTGGCGGTCCGCTTGCGGATCCGCCGGGGGCGGCGGGGCGCTTTCCTGGGTCCCTCCCCGGGGACGCTGTTCGGCCTGGCGGGACCGCTCCCCCCGCGGGCTATCGCCGCGAGGGGGCGCATCCGCGGCCCCGCCTGTCGGCGCCTTCCGTGGGCGCCCCGCCTTCTTCGGGCGCGGTTTCGGCTTGCTCATCTCACTGTCCTCCGATGTGGCGAAAACAACGCCGGGCTTGGGGTGCGCCGTGTCGCCGGCCGACTCGGTCGCCCGCGCAACCGCATCGCGGACCGCCCGCCTC
>CAZZIL010000023.1:0-13182 GCA_964654265.1 uncultured Gammaproteobacteria bacterium
CCCGAAGATGGTGCCGATGCCGATGCACAGCAGCACCACCATCGCCTGGGGAAAGTCCAGCCACAGGATGCGCATCGGCTCGTCAAGCGACCGAGGCACCCGGGTCTCGATTGTCGGGTCCGGCACAGTCAGACCAGCCCGGTCAGAATGCCGCCGATGATGTCCGGGGTGTACTGCTCGAAGATCGCGAACGCGATCCCCGACAGGATCGGCAGCGGGTTGCTGCGCGCGACCGAGAGGACGGCGCCGATGACGACGGCCGCCAGGGCGATGGTCTTGCCGAGCCCGCCCTTGATCCAGGTCTCCAGCTGGGTCTGCAACGTGGCGAATTCGGTGCCGCCGCCGCCAGCGAGGGCGTCGGGGCCTGCAAGGACCGAGAGCGCGACCGCAAGCAGGGCCGCGGCCAGCCAGGCGGGGAAGGGGGCCCGCGAGCGGGCGCGAAGAGAAGGGAAGAAAGGCTGTCCCATGGGTGGTTCCTCCGAGGGTGGGGTTGTTTTTCGTGCATTCTGGACAGGCCTTCCTGAAAACGGAACCGGAAACAGGGGACGGGCGGCGGACCGATTTTTTCGCCCGTTCCCAGTGCGTCTCACTGCGATGGGAGAGGGGTGAGGACCTGATCCGTCGGAGCCCCCCCCCCCCGCTCATTGCTTGACACTCAGGCAGGACGAGGGTAGAGTCCCACGCCGAGAGGTGTGGATCGCGGGGACATGGGAAACGGCAACCAGCAGCCGGGGAAGCTTGGGCGCCCCAAGCCCTGTGAGTGCGCCTGCCACTGGAGGATACCCTGATGTGCGCCTGGAGTTCCGGCATCACGTGTCCCGGCGACTTGGTGACCGGGGTCGACTTGGCGCGGCGTGGGTTTCTTCTGGATGCCCTTGAGCGGAGGGACCGGACATCCCGCCACATCGATGCTGCGCGGCATCTCAGGTCCTTGCTGGAGGGAGTTGCCGATTCCAGCCTGGTCTGGACCGCCCTGAGGACCAAGCGGAAGGCCCTTCTCGCCGCCTCGGGTCTGTCCGACAGATTCCCGGGGCGCCTCGCTCTCCCGGAGAGGGAGGGGATCCCCGACAACATGCCGGAGAGGCACCTCCTGCCGTCGGGGGACGGCTTTCGGGAAGAGTTGACCTACCGCTATCTGCTGGCGCACGCAGGCGCTTTCGAGGGAGGCATGCGCAACCTGGGGGAGACGCTCGGGAAGAGAATGGTGACGGAAAAGCTGGCCAGCGCCCTCGGCACGAGCGGAATCAAGGCCACGTTCGACAGAGGGACGACACCGGACGACCACGCGGCCGTGAGGTCGATCAGCTGGAAGGGGGAGAAGGGCGCCCGCAGCCTGTGGCTGGACAAGACAGTGCCGCAAACCGGGACAAGCGTGGGTTTTGTCCTGGTCAAGGGCCGGGCCACCGGGGGGCGATTGCCGTCTGGCGCGGGTTCCTACCTTGCCGTTGGCGAGATGAAGGCCGGGATAGACCTCTCCGCGGCCGACGAGAGGTGGAAGGCCGCCAACTCGGCCCTCGATAGGCTGCGGAGAACCTTTGGCGCGGCCCCGCCGCGGGTGTTCTTTGTCGGGGCAGCGATATCACCCGGGATCGCGGAGGAGATATACGATCAGCTTGTCTCCAGAAAACTGAACCACGCCGCGAACTTTCTCGTTGACGACCAGCTCTCGGCGCTGTGCGAGTGGCTGGTCAGCCTGTGACAGTCACTCCGTGCGATCCCCTGTTGGCACTGGCACGATCCAAGACCGTCCAGGGGAGAGGTTTGATTGGCCTAAACGACCACCATCAGCAAGGCCCGCGTCAACAGATCCCACATCCAAACAGGCTGCAAGATTTGGGCGATACCGTGGGATGCTCCGCAAGGTCACCGCGAAAACCCGCGGTGATTCCGCGGAAATGTCTCGTTTTGCGGCGATTCTGGTGGGATCGGGGGGATTCCTGCCGAATTCCGAAAAAGTGCGGCGGAGCATGCGTCAAATCCGGGGGGCTTGCCGGGGAAGGCATCCCGTCAACACGCCGACGGGATCGGGACTGTGACCGTGCCAAGGACCGGTCATTCTGTCGGTACCGATGCGTCTTTCGGGAGCGTAGCCCTGTCTCTGGTGTACAAAATGCGCCGGCTGTCTTGGAAAAGGGAAGTGCGGTCGTTCTTGAATGCCTCGGCGTTCTCCCCACGGAGCGTCCCGCCAAACACCAACATACCGACACTCACCACTGTGCGGTGACCGCCGAGCAGGTGTTCGGCGTACCGCGCCCCGCCAGATAGCTGGCGAACGACCTCAGCCGGATTGGGCTTCCCCGCCTTGAACTCGACAGGAACCACCCAAAGCCGGTCATCGGACCTGTTGTGACCGAAGAAGAGGTAGTCGCAGATGGGGTCCTGAAGTCGCGGGCGAACCCTGTCAAGATCGATGAGCAGTCGTTCACCGAACTCCCGGGTAAACCTAACTGACAGCCGGCCGGACCTGCAGCGGTTTGCCACCCAACTCTCGCGTACGCGAGCGCGGACTTCCGCGATGATCCTCATAGGACTGGCACCGACTTGGTCAAGGTCTCTATCATCCCCCCCTCGTTGCCGAGCAGGAGCGACACATCCGTGAAGTCCATGGGGAATGTTCCCGATTCGGGGTCAAGCGGGATCTCGCGGACGACCGACCCCGCCGGTTTCCGTTTTGGCTCAAACAGCCACGCGCTCACCATGGATCTGTCCAGGTCCGCTTTTTCGATTCTTCTAAGATGGGTCTCGGTCCCCGGTCGCCGCGCTTTCGCCAAGGGCGAGAAGCAGACCAGGTTGGCGAACTGCTCCAGCACGTACTGGCTGTGGGTCGTGACAATGATCCGGACCCCCGCCTTCACTAGCTTTGCCAGATGAATGGCGAGCTCCGCCTGCATGGCCGGATGCAGGTGGGCCTCGGGCTCCTCAATGATCAACAAGTCGCCCTTGTCGGCCACATGCCGCAGGTAAAGAACAATCGATGCCAGCTCCGACACCATCGAAGACGACCGCATCAGAGGGATCCTTTTCTCCGCCTTCCAGTCCTTGGGCCTGTAGAAAAAAGTCGGATAGCCCGCGCCCGGGGTTCTTTCAATGTGAATCTCACCACCAAGAATGTCGGACTCTATCGATTTTCCGTGTCCCGAGAGCGGACCCTCACTGTCTCTCATGTCTATCAACCCTGTGAGAAAGTCTCCCACAACGCCGGAAAGCGCGGGAGTCGGCATATCGGGTCGTGTCCCCCCATGCGCGGCACTCTTGACGAGTGAACCGACGACAACGCGGTGGGCATGCATGATACCGGTCCGGTCAGCGGGGAAGAAATGAGCGGGGACAGCCAGATCAATGCGAGGGGCCTGTGACCTCTCGCACATTTGACGGAAGACCCACCCGGAAAACCTTTTTTCCGAAACATCGATGCCAGGGTCCACGGACCACGGCATGCCAAGGGCAAAGTTCGGAACCGAAATCTCAACATCGGGTGAAATCACGCCTCCCCCGCGAGTCTCGGGGACATCAAGGCTAAGGCCAAAATCTGCCACCTTGCCGCCAGACGCGTCAAAAAACGAAACACTGGCGGCGGCCGGGTTGCGCGATTTGTCTCTCGTCAGGTACTGGGTCCTGCTGGAGCCGAAGCATTCCTCCAGCGTGTATCCGATTTCCTTTCCGGATCCCAAGGACTTTCCATGTGCGTCCCTCATCATGTCCTGAAGAAAGTCCGGGCACAAAAAATTCCCTTTTTCCGACAGGATGTCCCTTGATTGTTTCAGCCACTCGGTGAACATTTCCTTTCTTTCCTGAGGGATGTCCTTCCACAGCTCATCGGCCATGTCCCCCACTCGCGTGCGCAGCCCGTGCGGCCCCCAAGGGCGGTAACCCGGACTCCATCCAGAGCCGTCGGGGTAGTTCAGGGAAAAGCACTTGCAGAGGGCATAGATCAGCATCGCAAGGTACGACTTGCCCGTGTTGCTCGGCCCAACGAATATCGTCAGCGGACGCAAGTCAATGTCCGCCCTGGCGATGGGGCCGAAGTCGTTGACGGAGAGAAAAGTCCTCCCCCCTTCTGCTGTTGGCTGTGTCACCGGTCTCGCTCTCCGCACTTTCCCTGAGTATACCACGTTCTGTCGGGCTCCAAGCCGGCGTCGCAAGGGAGGTTCTCGGCCAGGCGTTCGGCGCCACGGGATCCGCAACAGGGGTGGCGCCGCGTGGGTGTCCTCGTGTCTGTGCGCTGTCCCTGCCGGACAAACGTCCCTGAATGTGCCTCCCCCGGGGGGAGTTCCTTGGCTGGCATCGTTGCCGCATGCGATCGGTCTCCATATTCCCTATCATACGGCAGAGTCGCTCTCCACTTGCGGCCGGGACTGGTTGGGGCGCGGGTTGCGGCTGGGCAAGTCTCCTCGGACCGGGTGTCGACAGGCGCGCGGCGCCTTCCGGGCAGAGGTGTCGTGCCCGACCGATGTGCGCGTCCGAGGCCTGTGCCGCTGCGCTGTCGCAACCGCTGACGGAAACCTGCCGCGGTGTGATCGTGCAGGGAGACGCGGGGGTTGATAGACTGGTGGCGGTGATGCCAGCCCTCTGCTTGCGCGATGGGTCGGCGTCCGGTACGGGCTCAGAACCGTTCTCCGATTCCCTTGCCGGTCAGCACATCCAGTCGCTCCTCGATCTCCTCCAGCGAGAGCAGTCCGTGCCCGATGGTGGTCGACTCGGCCCGTGCCGGCTCCAGTAGGTGCACGGAGGGGATGGCTTGGACCCCCAGCGCCCTGCCGATCCCGTTGTCCGGGCGGACGGTGTCGAGGATGTCGCTGTCGGTGCCGTCGACCGATATCCCGGTCACGTGGATGCCGTGCTTGGACCTGAGCCGGACCAGCGTGCGCGCCATCTCGTCGCAGGTCGGGCAGTCCCCCCGGAAGAACAGCGCAAGCCCGTGGGTCTTCGCGAGTGCGCGCAGACGCTCGCCCCGCCCCTTGCGTTGCGTGTCGTCGTGGATCGCCGCCGCCAGCGAGTTCACCGGGCGGAAGCGCAGGCCGTAGTCGAGCGCGGCGGTGGCCCACACCGTGCGCTGCCACTGGTCCGCGAACAGCGCGGACAGGTCCAGCGCGCGCCTTTGCGCCTCGAGGTAGCGCACCACATTCTCCTCGGTCGGGCTCATGATCGCGACGATGCGCAGCTCGCGCAGTTCCCTCTGGAGCGCCTCGTGCTCCGCCAGCTTGGGACGGGTCGGCGGTTCGGCGGACGTCGCCGGCGTGCGGGTTTGATCGGGCTTGTCCGGCGCGCGCTTCCGCGGCGGGTCCTTGTACCAGAACCATCCCTCCGACCTCCTGTCCCAGTAGCGGCCGTCGTCCGCGACGATCGACGCCATCACGCAGGCGGCGAGAGACGCCGCCAGCACCTTGCGTGCGATCCTCATCTCCGGCCGTGCCTCCGCACCAGGTCGCCGAGCAGGTCCAGGTCGAGCGCGGAGCCCGGCGCCGAGCCGTCCAGGCAGTGGTTGAGCGACACGGTCACCGACGCGGGCGGCGGCGCGCCGCCCGGGTCCGCCCCCATCTGGGTGAACGACAGCTCGTAGCGCGCGCAGCCCGGCTCCGGGAATGCCGCGCCGCGGCGTGCCGTCACGACCAGCGGCCCATTCGCCCGGTGGAAGTCCCGGAACATCGCCGGCAACGGCCCGGCGACAACCCGGCCCGACGCCACGCCGTCGCGCCACGCCGCGTTGAGCAGGTCGCCGATCCCCATGGCTGGCGGGAGGTCCGCGCCGCCCGCGGTTGCGCAGGCGGCGGTGAGCGCCGCGGCAATTCGGGCGTTCGCGGACCTCACTCGTTCTCCTCGTCGGCGGCGTCGGCGGTGAACGTCCTGGCGCGCTCGCGGAACATCTCGGCAAACTCGCCGGCGTCCGCCGGGAGCACGTCGCGAAGCGCCGGGCCGACGTCGATCTCCCCGAGGTCGATGCGGCGGATCTCCTCCGCGGTGAGCCCGGAGCAGTCGGGGTGCGCGGGCGTGCCCCACCCCCGGCCGATCTGGGCGCGTCCGCCCGAGGCGATGGCGCGCGCCAGCCGGGAGTTGTGGCAGCAGAAGACGGTCGTCTCGGTCGCGCAACCGAACAGGGTCCGCCGCGTGCAGTGGGTGCCGACCGTCTCGCACAGGCCGCGCCCGTTACGCAGCGCGAGCACCTGCTCGCCTTGGTCGCACGCGAGAAGGGCCTGCGCGACCGCCAGCGCCACGGCGATCGCGAAGGCGGTCGGGTCGAACCCGACGACAATTCCCGACCCGGCGGTGTGGCTCACCTGGATGCCGTAGAAGCTGACACCGGGCGCGTGGCTGAGCCCGCTCGATGGGAACAGGTCCAGCAGGAGGTCCGGCGCGTCCGCCAGGAACAGCGCATCGTAGACGTGGGTGGACCCGGCGAACCGGATGCCGTTCTCGACGGCGGTCGTCGCGAGCGCGGAGTGGAGGTCCGAGTTCGACATCCCGCCGCCGCCCGTGTCGGGCTTGCAGCAGTCGGTGAGCCCGAACGCCCGGCTGCGGCAGCGCGCCGGGAACCCCGAGAACAACCGTAGCGACTCGGGGTCCAGGTGCGAGCCCGACTGGCGGGCAGCCTCCAGCGCGAGGATTGAGCGCGCGAACTCGTCCGCCGTCGTCGGCGTGTCGCGTTGGTCGAAACAGGAGCCGTCCGCGCAGAACATGCCGTCTTGCGGGGGGCACACCACCGTCTCCGTCGCGACCTGCCTTGGGCACCGGTAGTGGAGCTCCTGCCGGGCGCAGCGGCCGTCCGCCGTCTGCGCCAGGCACCGCCCGAGGCGGTCCTGGAAGCAGTCGCGCCCCTCGAGCTCCGCGCACGTCGGTGCTTCCGGGCGCCCCGGAAGGGAGCCTCCCGGACCGGGCCGCCCCGGCCTTTCGCTTGACATGACGATGCGCCCTTGGAGGTCGAGCTTCCCGGCGCCCCCGTGCACCAGGCGGGCCATGATCGTGTTCTCCCCCGGGACCAGCAGGGGGACCAGGTCGATCCCGAGCGCGATCCACGGGGGCTCCGCCTGGCCGAAGTCCCACGTCGACGTGCAGGTGTCCGCCGTGTGGCAGATGTCAAACCCGACCACCTCCAGCCGGTCGCCGCCCCGGGGGCCGACATAGACCGCGGCGCCGTTGACCGCGACGAGTCCCCAGTCGTTGTGCCGGATCCGCGTGAGTCGCGCCTCGCCGACGAGTGACGGGTCGGCGACCGAGATGGTCAGGGAGAGGTCGTGCACGCCGAAGAGGAGGTTGGTGATCCACCCCCCGGTCGATATGTCGATCGACCTGACGCCGCCGTCCCCGTCGCCGACGGACGCGGTGAGCGCGCCGCCTGTCGGTGTCGAGAACGAGAGCAGGTCCTCCGGGCGGATGCCGCTCGGCCGCGACACGCAGGTGAGCTCGTCCGCCCCCTCTTCGGTGACGACCGTTGCCAGGGTCTGGCACGTGCCGGCGTCCCCGGCGGGGACCAGGCCGGGGTCGATCTCCCCGGCGGCCATCCCGTCGAACACCGCGTCACCGTGGGTGAGTGGGTAGCGATCGAGCCACGGTTGCGTCTCGCTGGCGGCGGCCGACCCGGCGCACTCGGGTGTCGGGTTCTCCGCGCGCGCACACTCGGCCCGTCTTTCCGTCCCCAGTTGCCGCGCCTGATCCGGGTTGCCCGACAGCGTCTCGATCGGCAGCGGCGCGGCCGGCAGTCCCGGGACCGCGAGGGGGTCGATCTTGCCGGGGACCGGGTTCGCCTTCAGCGCCTCGCGCGCGGCGTCGCGCCCCTGGTCGAACGCGGGGGCCTGCTCCGGTCCGGAGAGCGCCGGCGGCATCGCGAGGAGCAGGGCGGCCAGGGCGGCCAGTCGCGCGGACCTACCCATCCCTGAGCCTCCTGGCGATCCGCTCGGCGGCCTGCCGTATCCTGCCGGGGTGGTCCCGGCCGATCGCCTCGAGGGCGTGTCCGACCGGGACGTCCCCGGCGACGAGCGCCGCCCGGGGGCCGTCGAACACGGCGAACACCGGGACCGCCTGCACGCCTAGCTCCCGGAACAGCAGGGGGTCCACCATCCAGGCCGCCTCTCGTCCGGCCGTCCGGTTCAGCCGGGCGATCTCCACGGCGGTCGCCCGGAAGCTGTCGTCCTTCAGGCCGCGCAGCGCAAGCACGGCGTCCGCCCGCGCGGCCTGGGCGACCAGGGCGCGCAGCGACCCGGGCGGGAGCGCGAACGACACCAGGATGAGCAGCCCGGACCGCGCCGCCGTCGCGCCCGGGTCGGCCTTCGGGGCCATCCGCACAATCTCGCCGATGTCGGCGCCCACCGGGAGTTTCGCCGGGACCTGGGGGAGGACCTGCCGGGCGGCGCCCGGGGCGCCGGGGATGTCCGGTGGCGTGTCCGGCGCCGCGTTGCCGGGGAGTTGTTGTTCCAACCGGGGGAGCAGCTCCCGGTCGATCCGGGTCCGCATCTCCCCGACCTGCGCATCGGTCGGCAGTCCGGGGTCCGCGACCGCGACCGCCGCGGCCGCAACCGTCGCCGCGAACAGGAGCGCGGCTGGCATTGCCCGCCCGGTCATGGCGCGCCGATCCCGATCGCGGAGCCGCAGCAGTTGCGCTTGCGGAACAGCATGTAGGCGAAGTCTTCCCCGGTGATCGGCCATTCCCGGCCGGTCGCCCACACGGCGGTCGACCGGCCGAACGGCTGACAGCAACGCCCATCGACCCGGTCGGTCTGCGGGCGCGGGTGCACCATCGAGAACTTGTACGAGCGGCGGTCGAGCCGATCGGAGAACCAGTGGCCGCACAGGCCGCGCCCACCGTGACCGGACCACGTCGCGAACTGGCGGTGCATCTTGGCCGCCATGCGTTGCATGAGCAGCGTCGACGCTTGGCGCCCGGAGATGTGCGCGCCGACGTTCCCGTTCATCGGGTGCAGTTTTCCTTGGCAGCCGGCGCACCAGAACAGTCCCGGTCGCGGAAACCCGGCGTTCGCCGCGACGCAGTCGGCGGCGCACGCGGCGGTCGGGGCCAGCCCGGCGACCAGGTGCGACTCGGGCGCGATCAGTGCCGCCAGTCGGTCGTCCTCCCACAGCGGGTCGATCTCGGTGAGGTACGCCAGGTCCATCGGCTGGCGCTCGATGCAGTCGAAGTCGAGCAGCACCTGCAGCCAGTGGAGCACCGGGTTCACGTACCAGTGGGCGTGGTAGAAGCCGAACGGGGTGGAGTCGTCGGCGCCGGCGCCGCCCCGGTTCGCCGTCGCCGCGCGCGTGGCGATCCCCGGGTCCAGCCGCATCCCGCCGAGCGAGACGAAGCAGAACGGCTCGCGCACCAGCTCAACCATGCGCACCGGCTCCCAGAACCCGACGCTGACACCGATGCGCGGCGGGTCGCCGCACGCGCACAGGACGTCCGACGGGTTCCCGCCGAAGTCCTCCTGGTCGCGCCCGAACAGTTCGTGGTCGCCGAACGTCAGCGGGAACATGCACGACCAGCAGATGTCGCCCACCGGGTCGACAAACCCGTCGGCGCAGCGCGCCGCGAGCGCGCCCGGCGCGGCGCACCAAGTTGCCAGCGCGAGGAGGGCCACGCGCGCGGCGCTATTCACCGGCGTCCTCTCCACTGTCGGGGCCGAAGACCCGGACGACGAGCCGGTTTCCCTGTTGCTCGACGAGCGCGGGCACCTCGCCGATCCCCAGTCGCCGGGCGATCGCGCCCCCCTGGTCGAAGTGTGTCCGGCGCTTCCAGCGCCTTGTGAGGCCGAGCCACGACCCGGCGACCAGCACGGTCCTGACGCGCCCGCCGCGCTCGCGGTGGAGCCGCTCCGCCAGGCGGACCTGTCGCGGGTCGGTCCCGTCGAAGAGGTAGAGCGGGTCCCCCATCGGCCCGTGGTCCAGCGGGTTGACGCGCGTCCCCTTGCGGAACAGGACGGTCCCGTCGGGTCCGGCGATGTCGGCGCCCAGGGTCACCGACGGGTCGAGGACCCGGACGCTGTCCGCCCGGGCGCGGGAGATGCCCGGCACGGGCTCCGGGTTCTCAAGCCGCGCAAGCGCCCGGGTGTGGGCCTCCCGGCGCATGCGGTCGAGCCCCCCGGACCTTCGCAGGTCGCCGACCGCGTCGGCGATCACGGCGAGCAGGTCGCGCTCGGCGATCGGGTGGAGCGGACCGACCACCGGGATGTCGCCCCGCCCGGCCGGGACGGTGTCGCGCCCGGTCGCGAGCATGCCGAGCATGCCGAGCGCGGCCGCGAGCGCAAGCGCGGGGACGGCGGCACGAATCCTACTCATTGGCGCGCGGCGAGCGTCTCCTCGATCGCCGCCGTGATGTCCCTGCCTTGCGCCATCCGCTCCCGGATCTCCCGGTAATCCGCCGGGTCGGACGAGTAGAGCAGCCGGGCGAACGGGTCGATGACAAGGCGCCCGACACCGGAGCCCTGCTCGGAGCGCACCAGCATCTCGCTGAACTGTCCCTGGCGGGTGCGCAACGACAGCAGCATCCGGCGCTCGCCCTCGTCGAGCGCGAGCCGCCCGTCCCCGGTGAGCTGCCCGACCCGCTCGGGCTTCTGCCGCAGCAGGATCCCCCAGTCGGAGTTCTCCAGCGCGGCGAGCGCCGACGCGTTCGCGTGGAAGTCGGCGACCGACTGCGCGGCCGAGAGGAACGCCCCGTTGTACTTGCGCGCGCGCCGGTAGCCGTGCTCGATGAAGTCCGCCGACGCGGGCGAGCGCATCAGGTCCCAGACCTCGTCGACGATCACCATCTTGCGCCGCCCGCGCTCGTGGTACATCGCCTGGCTGATGCGGTACATCATGATGAACAGGACGATCGCCTGCAGCTCCTTGCGCGACTTGAGCTCCTCGAGCTCGACCACGGTGAGCGCGCTGCCGAATTCGGCGGAGCCGTGCGCGAACATGTGGCCGTGGACGCCGCCCTCCGTGTACGGCTGGAGCATCACCGCCATGTCGCGCACGCGCGGGTCCGAGACGTCGGCGTCGCTCAGCAGCGCCTCGCGCAGGTCCGACGGCGTCGCGCCGGAGCCGCGGTCGTCCCACGCGCGGCGGATCGCCGCCTGCAGCTTCGAGCGCTGGTAGTCGGACAGCGGGCGCCCCGGCGAGATCATCAGCGCGAACAGCGGGTCGAGCAGCTCCATGTCGGCGTCGATGTTGTTGACGGAGGCGAACGGGTTGAGGCACGCGCCGCCCGGGCCGCGGCCGAACTCCAGGAACTCGCCGCCGAGCAGCCGGCACGTGTTCTCGTAGGAGCGGCCGACGTCGATGATCCACACCTGCGCCCCGGTCGACAGGTAGGACACCGCCACCTCGTTGAGCAGCACAGACTTCCCGGTGCCGGACGCGCCCGCGACGATCACGTTGTGGTTGCCCGAGTCGTTGTCGAAGAAGTCGAGCGGCATGATCTGGCCGCGGCGCCCGAACAGCAGCAGCACCGGGGTGCGCGACCCCTTCCACTCCGCGAGCATCGGCGCCGTGCGCACCGCGTTGTGGTGCGTCATCTGGCGCATCCACCCGGCGCGGCGCAGGTCGTCCGCGAGCGCCGGGGTGAGGCCCAGCGGCAGCGACGCCAGCAGCGCCTGCAGCTGGGTGTGGCGCGCGCACGCGAGGTCGAACCCCCTTGCGCGCCACACCGCGCGCGCGGCCTCCGCCGCCGCGACGGCCCGGCCGGGCGCCGCGAGCAGCACCGCCTGGTGCGACAGGTGCACCAGCGTCCCGCCGTTCTTGAGCACGGCGCTCACCAGGCTCCAGTCGTCGCGCCGCTGCTCGTAGTGCCCGGGCATCAGGCGCGCCATCACCGACGACGCGTTCTGCACCGCGCGCGCCGTGCGCAGCTCGCTCGACTGGCGCGCCTGCTCGCGGTCCAGCGTGCGCAGCGCCATCGTCACCAGGAACGGACTCTCGTACGCGAGCGACTCGTGGAGGAAGTCCCCGACAATTCCCCCCATCCCCTGCAGCCGGGCCTCGCGCGGGTAGGAGCACACCGCCATCGCGACCAGGCAGGTCGTTGTCCCGCCGTCGATTGCCCGGACATGGTCGTCCGCCACCTCGTAGAGCGCGCCGCGCAGCGGGACCGCCCCCCGCACGTCGCAGCCGTGCGCGACGGAGGTGACGCGCGGCCCGCCGGGCCGGAGGATCGCGCCCAGGGTGTCGGCGAGCGTGGCGTCGTCGAGGTCCCGCGCCGGGAAGTGCGCGGAGTGCAGCGTGCCGCGCACCGACTGCCTGAGCCGTAGCGCGCCGTCGGCGACGGTCGGGTCGGAGAGCGACCCGGGAACTGTCACCGAGACGAACAGGCGGAAGTCTCGGAGCAGCCCGGCCGGCGGCCCGGAGGGGCCGGGCGGCGCCTCCAGGAGCGCGCGCCGGCGCGCCGCGAGCCCCGGGTGGATGCCGCCGGCGCCGCCGGCGCGCAACCGCTCGTAGCGGTCCAGGTGGGGCGATATCCGCGGGTCCGCGAACAGCGAGACCTGCAGGCACGCGCCAGACGGCAGCGCGGACACGAGGTTCTCCAGCAGGGCGGACATCGAGTCGTCCGCCCCGGTCTGCGGGACGGTCTCCAGGCAGAACCCGACACACTCGGCGCACCCCGGCGGCGCCAGCGAGAACAGCAGGCTGGAGCCGTCGTGCCGGCCGTGCGGCAGCAGCGCCGCCAGCCGCGGCAGCCCCTCCGCGCCGGGCGGGGCGTCCTCCTCGATCCCGAGGAGCCTGCCGACCGCGATCCCCACGTCAGGGGGCCTGGTCCCCGGCGGTCCAGCCGCCGACATCGACCACCATGTGGATGTGCTGCGCGCCGACGTGGTCGCCGTCGTCGTCGACATGCGGCGCGATCCACAGCCGCAGCACCCGCGCCGGGGTGCGGCGGATGCCCGGCGCCCCGCCGGGGACGGCGTCCCCGTCCCCCGGCCTGCGCGCCGTGACGGACAGGTCCGTTTCCCCGGCCCCGGCCGTCCCGGCAAGGCCCTCCCGGTCCATCCCGTGGATCTCGCTGATGCTCCGGCAAAGCCCCGCGCCCGGCCCGGGGCACGAGTAGTCGGCCGACCCCGCCCCGGTGAGGACCCCGGAACACCCGGGCGAGAGGAGAAGCGTCCCCGCAAGGAGAAGGGCGGCGGGCGCGGCAGGACGCCGCGCCGGCCGCTGCCCGCGCGCGAAAGGCGGGGGCGTGCGCGCCCCAAGGGCGCCGGGAAGGTTTGCTGCTGTGTCCATCGG
>CAZZIL010000024.1:0-15876 GCA_964654265.1 uncultured Gammaproteobacteria bacterium
GGCTGGCGCCGCCGGATCAAAGCCTCCCACCTATCCTACACAAACCGGCTCGGGTTTCAATGCAAAGCTGCAGTAAAGGTTCACGGGGTCTTTCCGTCTTGCAGCGGGAAGAACGCATCTTCACGTCCACTTCAACTTCGCTGAGTCTCGGGCAGAGACAGTGTGGCTATCGTTACGCCATTCGTGCAGGTCGGAACTTACCCGACAAGGAATTTCGCTACCTTAGGACCGTTATAGTTACGGCCGCCATTGACCGGGGCTTCGATCAGGGGCGTCGCCCGAGGGCTAACCCCATCAATTGACCTTCCGGCATTGGGCAGGCGTCACACCCTATACGTCCACTTGCGTGTTTGCAGAGTGCTGTGTTTTTAGTAAACAGTCGCAGCCACCTTTTCACTGCGGCCCCGGCCAGCTCCGCCCGCGAGGGGCCTCACCGGCCAAGGCGCACCTTCTTCCGAAGTTACGGTGCCAATTTGCCGAGTTCCTTTGCCCGAGTTCTCTCAAGCGCCTGAGAATTCTCATCCCACCCACCTGTGTCGGTTTGCGGTACGGTCCCCGCGCGACTGAAGCTTAGAGGTTTTTCCAGGGGGCCGGTGTCACTCGCTTCCCCGCCCGAAGGGCGGGTCGTCGTCACCTCTCGCCCTTGGCCTCCCGGATTTGCCTGGGTGGCCGGGCTGCGGGCTTGAACCGGGATGTCCAACACCCGGACGAGCTAACCTTCCCCGTTCCCCGTCGCATCGCGCGGAGGTATCGGAGTGTTGACCGATTTCCCATCGACTACGCCTTTCGGCCTCGCCTTAGGGACCGACTAACCCTGCGCCGATGAACGTTGCGCAGGAAACCTTGGGTTTTCGGCGAGGGGGCCTTTCACCCCCTTTGTCGCTACTCATGTCAGCATTCTCGCTTCCGATGTCTCCAGCGACCCTCCCGGGGCGCCTTCGCCGACCTACGGAACGCTCTCCTACCACGGGGCGGGCGCCGAGGCGCCCGCCCCGTCCACGGCTTCGGTGCGCAGTTTGAGCCCCGTTACATTTTCCGCGCGGAAAGACTCGACCAGTGAGCTATTACGCTTTCTTTGAATGGTGGCTGCTTCTAAGCCAACATCCTGGTTGTCTCTGCCCTTCCACTTCGTTTCACACTTAACTGCGTCTTGGGGACCTTAGCCGATGGTCCGGGTTGTTTCCCTCTCGACACCGGACGTTAGCACCCGATGTCTGTCTCCCATGCCAAAGGCGGGCCGGTATTCGGAGTTTGCCATGGTTTGGTAAGTCTTGGCGACCCCCTAGCCATAACAGTGCTCTACCCCCGGCCGCTGGCGCATGAGGCACTACCTCAATAGTTTTCGGAGAGAACCAGCTATCTCCAGGTTTGCTTGGCCTTTCACCCCTATCCACAGCTCATCCCCCAATTTTGCAACATTGGTGGGTTCGGACCTCGAGCCCGTCTTACCGGGCCTTCATCCTGGCCATGGATAGATCACCTGGTTTCGGGTCCACGTCCGGCGACTGAATCGCCCTTGTCAGACTCGGTTTCCCTACGCCTCCCCAAGGAAGGTTAGGCTTGCCACCGAACGTGACTCGCTGACCCATTATGCAAAAGGTACGCGGTCACGCCCCCTAGGGGCGCTCCCACTGTTTGTGTGCGCGCGGTTTCAGGTCTGTTTCACTCCCCTCCCGGGGTGCTTTTCACCATTCCCTCACGGTACTGTCCACTATCGGTCGGCCACAGTATTTAGCCTTGGAGGATGGGCCCCCCATGTTCAGGCAGGATAACACGTGTCCCGCCCTACTCGTCGTCCATCCGGCCCGCTCCCATTCGCCTACGGGGCTGTCACCCCCTGTGGCGCCCCTTCCCAGAGGCTTCGGCTTGGGCGCGTGCCGGAACCCGGACACGGGCTGTTCCCGTTTCGCTCGCCACTACTCCGGGAATCTCGGTTGATTTCTTTTCCTCCGGCTACTTAGATGTTTCAGTTCGCCGGGTTCGCCTCGCCCCCCTATGTGTTCAGGGGGCGATGGCCCGCAAGCGGGCCGGGTTGCCCCATTCGGAGATCCCCGGATCAAAGCCTGTTCATCGGCTCCCCGAGGCTTATCGCAGATTGCCACGTCCTTCGTCGCCTGTGACCGCCAAGGCATCCACCACGCGCACGTTCACGCTTGAGCCCATGACCCCTTGGAGGGGCCACGGAGTGAAGTGCGCGAAGACACAATGTCCTTCGCGTTCGTCTTGTTAAAGAGCGCAGGGGGGAGTATAGCAGAAAAAGGGCGGGGGCGTCGACTTTTTTTCGCCCCCGGTGTCGGGGGCGTCACACGTTGAAGCGGAAGCGCACGACGTCGCCGTCGTCGAGCGGGTGGTCGCGCCCCTCGCGGCGCACCTTGCCGGCGGCGCGCGCGCCGGCCTCGCCGCCGGCGGCGACGAAGTCCGCGTGGGCGGCCACCTCGGCGCAGATGAAGCCCCGCGCCATGTCGGTGTGGATGGCGGCGGCGGCCTCGCGCGCGGTGCTGCCGGCCGGGATCACCCAGGCGCGGCTCTCCTTGGGGCCGCTGGTGAAGAACACCTGCAGGCCGAGCAAGTCGAACGCCGCGCGGGCGAGGCGCGCCAGGCCGGGCTCGCCCAGGCCGCCGTCGGCAAGGAACTCGGCGCGGCTGCCGGGGTCGAGCGCGGCGATCTCCGCCTCGAGCCGGGCGTCGAGCGCGACAAAGCCTGCGCCCTCCTCTTGGGCAAGCGCGCGCAGGCGCGCGGCGAGCGGCGCGGCCTCGCCGTCCGGCGCGTTCGCGACGTAGAGCGCGGGCTTCGCCGTGAGCAGGCACAGCCCGCGCGCGGCCGCGGCGGCATCGGGCGCGGGCGGGCGCGGCAGGCGCCCGGCGCCGAGCGCGTCGCGCAACGCCTCGAGGGTCCCGAGCGCCTGGCGGGCGTCGGCGTCGCCGGCGCGCGCGCGGCCGCGCGCCCGCTCGAGCGCGCCCTCGACCGTGCGCAGGTCCGCGAGCGCGAGCTCGATGTTGACCACCTCGGCGTCCGCCACCGGGTCGACTGCGCCGTGGACGTGCGCGACGTCCGGGTCCTCGAAGCAGCGCACCACGTGGACGATCCCGTCGGTCTCGCGGATGTGCGCCAGGAAGCGGTTGCCGAGTCCCTCGCCGCCGGACGCCCCCTTGACCAGGCCGGCGATGTCGGTGAACTCGACGGTCGCCGGCACCGTGCGCGCCGAGGCGGAGACCTCGGCGAGCCGCGCCAGGCGCGGGTCATCGAGCCCGACCACGCCGACGTTCGGGTCGATCGTGCAGAACGGGTAATTCTCCGCCGCCGCCTCACCCGACGTGAGCGCGTTGAACAGCGTGGACTTGCCGACGTTGGGAAGCCCGACGATCCCGCAGCGCAACGCCATTACGCCCCCTCCCCGGCGCGCGGCGCGGCGGGCGCCGGCGCGTGCAGCGTCCGCATGGCGGCCTCCGCGTCGCCGGCAAGCAGCGCCGGCAACACCGCGATGCTGCGGTCGACCGCCTCCTCGACCGCGCGCAGGTCCGCCGGCGCCATGCGCCGCAGCACATGCCCGCCGGCGTCGCCGCCGGCAGGGCCCTTGCCGACCCCGACCCGCAGGCGCCAGAACCCCGCCGAGCCGAGCCGTTCGGCGATGCTCTCGATCCCCTTGTGCCCGGCGCTGCCGCCGCCGAGCTTGAGCCGGGCCGTCCCCGGCGGAAAGTCCGCGTCGTCGTGCACCACCAGCAGCTGCCCGGGCGCGAGGCCGCGCCGGCGCATCACCGCGGCCACGGCCGTCCCGCTCCGGTTCATGAACGTGAGGGGGCGCACGAGCAGCACCCCGGAAGGGTCCGTCCCCGTCTCCGCCCCGGCGCGGCGGTCTGACGTGAGCAGTCCCGGCCCGCCGGGGATCCCGGCAAGGCGGCGATCCAGCCAGAGGAACCCGGCGTTGTGTGGCGTGCGCGCGTAGCGCGCGCCCGGGTTGCCCAGCCCGGCGACGACGCGGATCGGCGTCCCCACCGCCGTCAGCCGCCGGGCGCGCAGGCGCGCCCAAGCGCCTCGGCGCACTCGCGATCGGACCGGCCCAGCGCCTTCGCGCGCCCGATGGAGCCGTAGCGCGCGCGCATGCGGGCGTACTCCTCCCAGTCGCCGCGAACGCCGTGCAACAGCAACAGGTCGATCGCCGACGGGTTGTCGTGCGGGGAGGGGTTCAGCCACAGCGAGCGCTCGAACATGCGCTCGGCGCGCCCCGACAGTCCCCGGATCGCGTAGATGCTCCCCTCGATGTGGAGCAACCGCGCGCGCTGCTCCGCGGTGACACCGGGATCCTCGGTGCGCAGCCGCCTCGACGTCTCCAAGACGGCCGCGTCGGGCAGCGCCCCGGCGCCGTCGATCACCTGCGCCAAGAAGCTGCCGATCCGCCCCGGCGACGTCGCCTGCATCTCCCAGAAGAGCCGGCGCAGCCGGTCGTCGAGCAGGTGCGGGCTGTGGTGCCGCATCACCTGAAGCAGCCGCGAGACCTTCTCGATCCTGCGGTGCGCGAACGCCCGGTTCCAGGTGTCGCGCTCATCGGCGTACCCTCTCGCCAGCTCCGAGAAGAGTTCGGCGGCCTCCCCCGACAGGCGCACCTCGCTCTCCTCCGCGTCGAACAGGAGCTCGGAAAACAGCCCGTGGTGGCGCTCGCGGAAATCGCCGTTGAGCGCGCGCGCCAGGAAGATCCGCCGGCCGCCGGCCGCGAGCTCGCGCACGTCGTCCGGGCCGAGCCAGCCGCCGCGGATGGGACGGCCGAGCAGCTCCTCCAGCGAGACCAGGCGCACGTCCGGGCGCACGCCGCGCGTCACCCGGAGATACAGGGCGGGGAACGTCAGGTCACCCCGCAGGTCGAGCACCGCCCCCTGCGGCAGCTCCCGCCAGAGCAGCTCCGCCTGGCGCAGCGCGAGCGTGTCGCCGGAGCGCTGGTTCTCGCCGGCGTGCGCGGCGAGCGTCGCCAGCGGCAGGATCCCGGCCGCGAGCGCCGCGGCGGCCGCCGGGACCCGGAACCGAGCGAACAGCCACGCAAGCCCGCACCCCGCGAAGAGCAGCGACATCCCGTACGCCGCCTGGTGGTAGACCGCGAACGCGTGGCGCTCGACGTCGTCGACCCAGAAGGACCCGGCGACCAGCTTCAGCAGCACCAGCGACGACACCGGCAGCCAAAGCACGGCCGCGCACAGCCAGCGCTCGCGCGAGCGGGCGGCGACCCACAGCCCAAGCAGCAGCGCCGCCGCCACCGGCGGCGCGTGCTCCTCGAAGAGCAGGGGGACGCCGTCGAGCGCGTGGATGAGCCGGTCCTCGAACTCGAGGCGGCCGATGCGGTCCAGGTAGGTCCGCCGCGAGACATGGTCCAGGACGCCGCCGGCGCCGTCGATCGGCCCGCCGAAGACGTGGGCCCCCTCCGGCGCCAGCGCCAGGTGCGCGTACGGCAGCAGCCCGAGCGCGAGCAGCGCCAGGCAGGCGAGCAGGCGCCGCGGCGACAGCAGCCGGCGCAGCAGGTCCGGGCGCCGCCCCATCAGCAGCGCCAGCGCCGGCGCGGCGAACACGAACAGCGGCCAGTGGTTCGACAGCGCCAGCCCGGCGACCAGGGACGCCGCCGCGACGTGGGCGAAGCGCCCGCTCTGCTGGTGGCGCACGACCAGCGCGAACGCCAGGAAGAACAGCAGCGCGTTCAGCGCGTACACCTCCGGGATGATCGCCTGCGACCACGACTCCCGGCCGAACGCGTAGGTGACGGCGAGCAACGCCGCCAGCGCCCGGTCGCCCAGCAGCTGGAGCAGCACCCAGCACAGCGCGACCGCGGCGAGCGCGTTGAGCAGCGCGCTCAGGATCGCGACCCCCTTGGCCGGCGACACCGGCAACAGGTCCCCCAGGTGCGAGAACGGCCAGCACAGCAGCGTGTAGAGCGGGTAGCCCGGCGGGTGCGGCACCCCGCGCGTGTGGCACGCGCTCACGAGCAGCCCGCCGTCCTCGAACACCACGTCGGGCGGCATGCTCCACAGGTAGGCCGCGAACGGTACCAGGAAGACCGCGCCGCCGAGCCAGGCCGGCAACGGGCAGTGGCGCAGCGCCGGCGCCCCCGGGAACGGGGCGCCGGGCCGTCCGGGAACGGAAGGCATCGGCACGGGCCGGGGATTCTATTGCGTCCGCCGCGCGCGCGGAAAACGCGGTTTAATTGCGGGATGCGCGCGCGCATCGTGTCCAGGGACCTCGGGATCGTCGGCCACGCCGAGTGCCACCGGCGGATGCGGGCGTTCACGCTGGGCCGCGACGACGGGACCCCCGACGAGATCTGGGTGCTCGAGCACTTCCCGGTCTACACGCTCGGGATCGCCGGGGACCTCCGCCACCTGCTCGGCCCGACCGACATCCCGGTGTCGCGCACCGACCGCGGCGGGCAGATCACATACCACGGCCCCGGGCAGGTGGTCGCCTACCCGTTGCTGGACCTGCGGCGGATGGGGTGCGGCCCCCGCGCCGCCGTGGAACGCATGGTGCGGGCCGCGGCGCGCGTGCTCGCGCGCCACGGCATCCGCGCGACGGGCGACCGGGCGCGCCCCGGCGTCTACGTCGACGGGAGGAAGATCGGCGCGGTCGGCCTGCGCGTGACCCGCGGGCGCTGCTACCACGGGATGAGCCTCAACATCGACATGGACCTCTCCCCGTTCGGCAACATCCGGCCGTGCGGACACGAGGGGCTGGAGACCACCCAGGCGCGCGACCTCGGCGCTGGCCTCTCCGTCGAGCAGGCCAAGGGGCAGCTCGCACGCGAGCTGCTCGCGGCCTTCTCCCCCCCGGCGCGGTGATAACATCGGGGGGACGACCATGGAGACCACGGCAAGGCAGCGCGGCGCCGACAAGGTGGGGCGCAACCCGATCCGGATCCACCCGGCGCCCGCGGCGGACGTGTTGCCCAAACCGCGCTGGATCCGCGCGAAGGCGCCGCACGGCCCGCGCTTCCGCGAGATCAAGTCGATCCTGAGGCGCAACCGCCTGCACTCGGTGTGCGAGGAGGCGAGCTGCCCGAACATCGGCGAGTGCTTCGGCAACGGCACCGCGACGTTCATGGTCCTCGGGGACCTCTGCACCCGCCGCTGCGCGTTCTGCGACGTCGCGCACGGGCGCCCCGGGCCGCCGGACCCGGAGGAGCCGGAGAACCTCGCGCGCGTCGTCGCCGAGCTGCGCCTCGGCCACGTGGTGGTCACGAGCGTGGACCGCGACGACCTCCGCGATGGCGGCGCCGCGCACTTCGCCGAGTGCGTCGCGGCAGTGCGCCGCGCCGCGCCGCGCACCCGGGTCGAGATCCTGGTGCCGGACTTCCGCGGCCGGCTGGGGCGGGCGCTGGACATCCTCTCGGAAGAGCCCCCGGACGTGATGAACCACAACGTCGAGACGGTGCCGCGGCTGTACCGCGAGGTGCGGCCGGGCGCGGACTTCGCGCACTCGCTGCGGCTGCTGCTCGAGTTCGGGCGCCGCCATCCGGGCGTCCCGACCAAGTCGGGCATCATGGTCGGGCTGGGCGAGACCGACGACGAGGTGCGCGAGACCCTGGCGGAGATCCGCCGCCACGGCGTCGGGATGCTCACGGTCGGGCAGTACCTGCAGCCGAGCCCGCACCACCTCCCGGTGCGGCGCTACGTGCCACCCGAGACGTTCGCGAAGTATCGCGAGTGGGCCGAGGCGATGGGGTTTGACCACGCCGCCTGCGGGCCCATGGTGCGCTCGTCCTACCACGCCGACCTTCAGGCGGAGCAGGCCGCCCGGCACGGCTGACGCCGGGCCGCGCTCAGCCGGGCGCGGCCGCCGTGCGGCGGCGGACGTAGTCGTCGAGCATCGGCACGGCCATCCGGTATCTCCCGTGGGCCTCCGGGTAGAGCAGCCCCTTGGCCTGCATGCGCACGAGGATCTGGCGCGCGTTGCTGCCTGAGAGGGCACGCCCGCCGACGGCCTCGGCGGCGCGCACCAGCTCCTGAAGGGTGAACCCGCCGCCCGGCCCGGGCATCGCCGCGATCAGCGCGAGCAGCTCGCGCTCGCGCGCCGTGGCGCAGTTCCAGTGGCCGCCGAAGGCGTCGAGGTCGACCTTGGCGCGCACCGCGCGGACCAGCTCCCCCTTGTCGCGCCCGGCGTGGCCGGCGACCGCCGCGGCCAGCTCCCGGCACCAGCGCTCCAGCAGGTGCGGGTAGCCGCCGGTGTAGCGGTGCAGCCGGGCCGGCCCCGGCCCGGGCCAGCCCTTGCGGCCCAACGCCGGGAACCGGAGGCGCAGCACGTTGCGCGTCTCCTTCTCCGTCAGCGGCCCCAGCGGCGCGTGCGCGAACACGTGCGCGTCGAAGCGCGGGCAGGCCGCCAGGTCGCGCCAAAGCCCCGGAAGTCCGCACAGCGCCAGCATCACCGGCAACGACTCGCCCTGCAACGGCAGGGCGATCCTGAGCAGCGCGTCCAGGGGGTCGGGCCCGCCGCGCCGGCGCGCGGCAAGCAGGTGGGCGTTGTCGAACGCGCACACGACCCCGCCGATGCGCGCGGCCGGGCCGAGCGCACGGGCAACCTCCCCCAAGGCGCGGCGCGCGTCGGCGACCCCGGCCCGGCCGTCCGCGGGCGCGGGCGCGCCAACGCCGCGGATCCCGGCGACGGCCACCGAGAGGTCCGCAAGCAGCAGGCGTGACAGGCAGGCCTCGGAGACCGGGTGCGCGCGCGGGACGCGCACGCACAGCCACAGCCAGCCGCGGTCGCGCGCCACCGGGGCAAGCCCGCCGTCAAGCAGCGCGCTCTTCCCCGTGCCCTCGGCACCGGTGACGACGATGTTGCAGCCCCTGCCCGCCTCCCAGCCGGCAAGCGTCCTCGCGAACGCCGCGCGCTCCGCCTTGCGGCCGGAGAATCCTGCGGTCCCGCCGGGAAGGCCCCCGGGGGAACCGGGCTGCGCCCGGGGTTCCGTCCTCCTCTTTTTCTTGGCCACCAGTCTGCGCGCGTTGCGCTCGCCCTCTCTCCCGGGCCCGCTTCCCCCAAGGGCCAAGGCGGTCCGATTATACTTTCCGCGCCACGAGGCCACAGGCATGACCGAAGACGAGATCATCGAGCGCGTCCGCAACCTGAAGCGGGGCAGGAGCCGGGGCACGGACGCCCCCCACAAGCCGATGCTGCTGCTGCTCGCGCTCAGGCTGCACCAGGACGGGGTGACCGACATCCCGTACGCGACCGTCCACGAGCGCCTCGGTTCGCTGCTGCGCGAGTTCAACCCGTCGGGGACCAGGCCGAGCCCGCAGTTCCCGTTCTGGTTCCTGCGCTCCGACGGCGCGCTGTGGGCGGTCGACATCCCGCCCTGGCCGCGCCCCGTCCCCTCCAAGCCGGACTGGCCCGACCCGCGCGAGTTCAACGAGTGCGGCGCGACCGGGCGCCTGGGCCCGGACGTCCAGGCCGCGCTGCGCGCCAACCCGCTGTTCCTGCACCGGATGGTCGGCGCCATCCTCCGCCACCACATCGCCGAGCCGCTGCACGCGCCGCTGCTCGAGGCGCTGGAGATCGGCGCAACGCCCGCCGGGACGGCGGCCGCGGGCATGGCCGAGGACGAGATCATCGGGCGCGTCCGCGACCTGAAGAAAGGCAGGAGCCGGGGCGCGAACGCCCTCCACAAGCCCCTGCTGCTGCTGCTCGCGCTCAGGCTGCACCAGGAGGGGGTGACCAACATCCCGTACGCGACCGTCCACGAGCGCCTCGGGGCCCTGCTGCGCAAGTTCAACCCGTCGGGGGCCAAGCCGAGCCCGTATTTCCCGTTCTGGTTCCTGCGCTCCGACGATGTGCTGTGGGCGGTCGACATTCCCCCTTGGCCGCGCCGGGTCCCCTCCAAGCCGGACTGGCCCGACCCGCGGGAGTTCACCGAGTGCGGCGCGACCGGGCGCCTGGGCCCGGACGTCCAGGTCGCGTTGCGCGCCAACCCGTCGTTCCTGCACCGGATGGTCGACGCCATCCTCCGGCACCACATCCCGGAGGAGCTGCGCGCGCCGCTGCTCGGGGAGATGGGGCTCGGCGCCGCGCCCGAGGAGGAGGACGCCCGGCGGGACCTCAGCCCGGTCGGCTTCCGCCACGAGGTGCTGCTCGCGTACAACTCGCAGTGCGCGATCTGCGACTTCACCGTCGCGATGCGCGACACCTTCATCGCGCTCGAGGCCGCGCACATCCGCTGGCGCAGCTGGGACGGGCCCGACATCGTGACCAACGGGATCGCGCTGTGCGCGAACCACCACCGCATGTTCGACCGCGGGGTGTTCACGATCGAGGGCCCCGACCGCGGCTACGCGGTGCGGGTGTCGAAGAGCGCGCAGTTCCCGGGCGGGATCGACCAGGCGCGGCGGCTGGTGCGGGACATGGACTTCAGCCCGCCGCTGCGCGCGGAGAACAACCCGGACCCGCTGTTCCTCGAGTGGCACCGCGACAACGTCTTCGAGCGCCGCCCGCGACACCGGGAGCACGGGGCGCCGTGACCGAGGCCGAGATTGTCGACTGCGTCCGGGGGATCCGCCGCGCCCGCCGCGGCGGCGTGGACGCGCCGCACAAGCCGATGCTGTTGCTGCTCGCGCTCAGGCTGCACCGGGAGGGCGTCACCGACATCCCGTTCGCCACGGTCGACGCCGAGCTGGGATGGCTGCTGCGGGAGTTCAACACCCCCGGGCAGGTGTCGCACCCGTACCTGCCGTTCTGGCACCTGGCCGCCGACTGCGGCGGCCGGCTCTGGGAGGTCCGCCTCCACGACCCGGGGCGCACGCGCTTCGGCCGGCGGCCGCACCGGCCGTACGAGAGCGACCTGCGCGCGCACGGGGCGACCGGGCGCCTCGGCCCGGGCGTCCTCGGCGCGCTGGGCGCGGACCCGGCGCTCGGCGCCCGGCTCGCCGACGCCGTCCTGCGCCTCCACTTCCCGGCCCCGCTGCACGCGCCGCTGCTCGAGGCGACCGGGATGGGGCCGGCCGCGCGGGAGCCGGCCGTCGCGCCCGGCGCCGACCCGGCCGGGTTCCGCCGCGGGGTGCTGCTCGCGTACAACTCGCAGTGCGCAATCTGCGACTTCACCGTCGCGATGCGCGACAACGTCATCGCGCTCGAGGCCGCGCACATCCGCTGGCGCAGCTGGGACGGCCCCGACATCGTCACCAACGGGATCGCGCTGTGCGCGAACCACCACCGCATGTTCGACCGCGGAGTGTTCACGATCGAGGGTCCCGACCGCGGCTACGCGGTGCGCGTCTCCGGGCACGCGCAGTTCCCGGGCGGGATCGACCGCGCCCGCCGGCTGATCGACGAGATGCGCTTCAGCCCGCCGCTGCGCGCGGAGAGCAACCCGGACCCGCTGTTCCTCGAGTGGCACCGCGACAACGTCTTCGGCCGCGCCGGGCGCGCCGGGCGCTGACTTCCCCGGCGCCGACGGCGGGCGCCGACGGCGGGCGGATTGCCCGTACAATCCCCCCGGTGTCCCGGGGAGACGAAGGAGGACGGTGATGGGCAAGGCGGGCGGCTCGCCGCACATCCTGCTGGTGATGGCGGACCAGCTGGCGCCGCAGGCGACCGGGGCGTACGGCCACCCGGTGGCGCGGACCCCGGCGATGGACCGGCTGGCGGCCGGGGGCTGCCGCTTCGACGCCGCCTACACCAACTCGCCGCTGTGCGCGCCGGCGCGCTTCTCGTTCATGTCCGGGCAGCACATCACGCGCATCGCGGCCTACGACAACGCGTCGGAGTTCCCGGCGTCGGTGCCGACGTTCGCGCACTACCTTCGGGTGATGGGCTACCACACCGTGCTCTCCGGGAAGATGCACTTCATCGGGCCGGACCAGCTGCACGGGTTCAACGAGCGGCTGACGACGGACATCTACCCGGCGGACTTCGCGTGGACCCCCAACTGGGAGCTGCCCGACGAGCGCATCGACAAGTGGTACCACAACATGGACTCGGTGCGCGAGGCCGGGGTCGCCGCCACCACCTTCCAGCTCGAGTACGACGACGAGGTCGGCTTCCACGCGTGCCGCAAGATCTTCGACCACGCGAAGCGCGGCGGCGGGCAGCCGCTGTGCATGGTGGCGTCGTTCATCCACCCGCACGACCCGTACGTCGCGCTGCGGCGCTGGTGGGACCTCTACGACCACGGCTCGATCGACATGCCGCGGGTGTCGATCAAGCCGGAGCGCCAGGACCCGTTCTCGCGGCGCCTGCTCGCCGGGATCGGCGCCGACGCCGCGCGCGTCACCGACGCGCAGGTGCGCAACGCCCGGCACGCCTACTACGCCAACGTCTCCTACGTCGACGACTGGGTGCGGCGCCTGGTCGAGACGCTCGGCGAGGCGCGCATGCTCGACGACACCGTCGTGATCGTCACCGCCGACCACGGCGACATGCTCGGCGAGCGCGGACTCTGGTACAAGATGAACTTCTTCGAGTGGTCGGCGCGCGTGCCGCTGATCTTCTCGGGGCCGGGCGTGCGCGCCGGGTCGACGGTGCCCAACGCCTGCTCGCTCGCGGACCTGCTGCCGACGATGCTGGACATCGCCGCGGCCGGGGGCGCGGCGCCGCCGGAGCCGGGACAGCCGCTCGACGGGCGCAGCCTCTGGCCGCTCGCGACCGGGGACGGCGGCGACAACGGCCCGGACATCGCGATCTCCGAGTACTGCGCGGAGATCGCGCCGTGCCCGATGGTCATGGTCCGAAAGGGGGAACTCAAGTACATCGGCTCGCTGGAGGACCCGCCGATGCTGTTCAACCTGGCGACCGACCCCGACGAGCTGCGCGACCTGGCGGCGAACCCGGCGCACGCCGGCGACCGCGACCGGCTCGCCGCGATCGCCGAGGCGCGCTGGGACGGCGAGGCCCTCAAGGCCGACGTCATCGCCAAGCAGCGGCAGCGCCGCGCGCTCCACGCCGCGATGGAAACCGGAGCCCGCACCTCCTGGGACTACCAGCCCGTGCGCGACGCGTCCGAGGAGTACGTGCGCAACCACATGGACTGGACCGTCGCCGCGCAGCGGGCGCGGTTTCCGGCGCTCACCCGGGAATGACCGGCGCGGGCGCGTCGGGCGACCCCGACTACGTCGTCGTCGGCGCCGGCTCCGCCGGTTGCGTGCTCGCGCGCCGGCTGACGGAGGACCCGGCGTGCCGGGTGCTGCTCATCGAGGCGGGCGGGTCGGACCGCAGCATCCTGCTGCGGATGCCGACCGCGCTCGCGCTCGGGATGCGCGAGCCGCGCTTCAACTGGATGTTCCGCTCGGAGCCGGAGCCGGGGATGAACGGCCGCCGGCTCGACTGCCCGCGCGGCCGGGTGATCGGCGGCTCCTCCTCGATCAACGGCATGGTGTACGTGCGCGGCCACCCGTGCGACTTCGAGGAGTGGGTCGCCAACGGCGCCGACGGGTGGGGATACCGGGCGTGCCTGCCCTACTTCAAGCGCGCGGAGACCTGGGTCGGCGGCGGCGGCGACTACCGCGGCGGCGACGGCCCCCTCGCCACCTGCATGGGCAACGAGATGCGGCTCAACCCGCTGTACCAGGCGTTCATCGACGCCGGGATCGAGGCCGGCTACGGCGCGAACACCGACTACAACGGGCGCCGCCAGGAGGGGTTCGGCCCCTACCACATGACCGTCAAGGACGGCGCGCGCTGGTCCGCCGCGAGCGCCTACCTGCGCCCGGCGCTGACGCGACCGAACCTCACGCTGGTGCAGGGGGCGCTGGTCCACCGGCTCCGGCTCGAGGGGACCCGGGCCGTCGGCGTCGATTACGAGACGCGCGACGGACCGCAGACGGCGCGCGCGCAGCGCGAGGTGCTGCTCGCCGCGGGATCGATCGGCTCACCGGAGATCCTTCAGCGCTCCGGGATCGGGCCCGCCGCGGTCCTCAAGGAGGCGGGCATCGACACGGTCCTCGACCTGCCGGGCGTCGGCGAGAACCTCCAGGACCACCTCGAGATCTACTTCCAGCACCATTGCAGGCGGCCGATCACCCTCAACAGCCGGCTGGGCCTGCTCAGCCGGGGACTCATCGGCGCGCGCTGGATACTGTTCCGCGACGGGCTCGGGGCGACCAACCACTTCGAGTCGGGCTGTTTCATCCGCTCGGCCGCCGGGGTCGAGTGGCCCGACATCCAGGGACACTTCCTGCCGGGCGCGATCCGCTACGACGGCACCGGCGCCCACGACGGGCACGGGTTCCAGGTCCACCTCGGCGTCAACAAGCCGCGCAGCCGCGGACGGGTGCGCGTGCGCTCCGCGGACCCGCGCTCGAAGCCGAGCATCCTGTTCAACTACCTGGAGCACGGGCGGGACCGCTCCGACTGGGCGCTCGCCGTCAACCTCATGCGCGAGGTGGTCGCGCAGCCCGCGCTCGCGCCGTTCAACGGCGGGGAGATCCAGCCGGGCCCGGACGTCCGCGCGGACGGCGACATCATCGAGTGGGTGCGCAACAACGCCGAGAGCGCCTACCACCCATCGTGCACCTGCAAGATCGGCGCGGACGGCGACCCGGCGGCGGTGCTCGACCCCGAGTGCCGCGTGCGCGGCGCCGAAGGCCTGCGCGTCATCGACTCCTCGGCGTTCCCGACCATCACCAACGGCAACCTGAACGCGCCGACCATCATGCTCGCCGAGCGCGCCGCCGACCTAGTGCGCGGAGGCGCGCTCCCGCCCGCCGACAACGACCACTGGCGCGCGCCCGACTGGGAGACACGCCAGCGGGAAAATCCCCCGCCGGACGGTCAGTCCGCCCCGGGCGCGCCGGGGGGGCGCCCCGGCGCCGAGGGGCATCCCGTCCCGTAGGAGCAGAACACGCAACAGTCGCCCGCCCTCGGGCGCAGCAGCGCCCCGCACCCCTCGCACTCCCACAGCCACTGGCAGGCGTTTTCCGGGACCTCCCCCACCGACCGGTGCCCGCACCGGGGACACACCACCGGGGAGGACGGCCGCCTCCCCTCCCCTGTCGCCGGGCTCGACCCGGCCCCCGGTTCTCCCATTCGGACCCCTTGCGCAACCGCGGGCCGGCGCCGCCGGCACGCCAAAAAACGGACACCGCCATCCTACACGGCCGGGGCGGCAGGCGCCGGCAGCCGGTGCTAAAATCGGCGCGGACACCAGGCTGGACGGCGGCAAGGAAAGACATGGGGACGCACGCTTGCGGGGCGGACGGGGCGGCACTCCCCTCCCCGGGGCGCCAGGGACGTCCCCGCGGGCCGTGAGGCCGTCGCTCGCCAGGGCGGCCTTCCTCCTGGCCGCGGCGCTCATCGCGTCTCCCGGCCTCGCGCAGAGCATCTACCTCACCCCGTTCGATTCCGACGGGGAGAACCTGACGCTGCAGGTCCCGTCCACCGGGAGCACCCTCACCGTCACCTACGCCATCCAGTCCCGCTTCGATATCCGCGAGAGCGGAAGGACCATCACCCGTCTCGTCGCCGACCTGGAGCCTGTCGGCGGCGGCTCCCACACCTACATCGTCGAGGCCGAATCGACCAGGCCCCTCCCGTCCGGCCTGGGCCGCGTCACCCTGACCGTCCGCGAGCCCGAGCCGGAGTGTTACTACAACACGAACGGGGGACTGTTCGCGCGGATGACGGACAACCGGGTCAGCATCCCCTCGAACCCTGACACCAATGAGCGCTTCACGGTGTTTTGCAACCACATCCTCGAGCCCGTGGGCCGTGTCACCGTGGGGCAGAACTCCGCCTTCAGGCCGGGGATGGCGTTCTCCCACAAGATCCGCCGGCGGTCAAACACCAAGGACTTCGAGGCGCGCGTCTCGATCAACTTCAGGAGGACCGGCTCGCGCGAGCTCAGCGTCACCACGGCGTACACCGGCGGCAGCGGCGACAGCAACACCATCCGGAGTCCGACGGTCCGGCTCGTCCCCCGCCACG
>CAZZIL010000025.1:0-11698 GCA_964654265.1 uncultured Gammaproteobacteria bacterium
CCCCAGGGCCGGTCAACCGCCGCCGGCCGCCCCCCCGCCCGAGGCCGCGCCGCGGCCGACCGGGCGGTTCAGCCACACCTCCGCCGCCGGCCGGTGCGCGCGAGCCGCACGGCCATGCCAGCGCTCCGGGTGCGCCGCGCGCGCGCGATCCCACACCGACTGGCGACGCGCCAGAACCGCCGCGTCCTCCCCGCTGTGACGCTGGTGTGGCGTCACGTCCCCGATCTCGCCGTGGCGCTGGCGCGTGTTGTGGAAGTCCACGAAGCGCCGAACCCAGGCGCGCGCCGCCCCAAGGCTCGCGAACGGCCGCGACGGCCACAGGTGACTGTGCTTCAGCGCGCGGAACAGGCTCTCAACGTGGGGGGTGCCGTTGCTCGACGCCGGACGGCTGAACGATGACGCCACCACCAGGGCGTCCAGCATCGCCAGCATCGCCGACCCGCGCATCGCCGCGCCGTTGTCCGAGTGCAGCGTGAGCCGGCCGGGCAACACCCCCTCCACCTCGCACGCGCGCGCCACCATCTCCGCCGCCAACTCGGCGCTCTCGCGCTCGTGAACCGCCCAGCCCACGATCTTCCGGCCGTGGATGTCCAACGCCATGTACAGCCGGTAATGGCCGCCGCAGGCCGACGGCAGGAAAGTGATGTCCCACACCCACACCTCCCGCGGCCCGCGCGCACACAGCCCGCGCGGGCGCGGCCGCGGCGCGCGCGTGCGGTCCCGCCGGCGAACCAGGCACGCCTCGCGAAGGATCCGATACATCGACGACACCGAGCACAGGTAGCGATCCTCCCGGTCCACCAGGTCCGCGACGATCTGTCCCGGCGGCAAGTCCGCATACTCCGGCAACCCGCACACCCGCAACACCTCGGCGCGCACCTCGGCGCCGAGCCGCATCCCCTCGGCACGCCGCGCCGCCGCCGCCTGGCGACCATCCTCGCCGCCGCACGACGCCTTCCAGCGCCAGTGGGTGCGAACGCTGACCCCCGCGTCCGCGCACGCCGCCCCCAGACCCGTCCCGGATGACACCGCCTCGGCGATCGCGCGCAACGCCCGCGCCCGCTCCGATGCCGGGGTCTTCCGCCCCCGCCTACCGGGCATCGCCGTCCCCCAACAGCGCGCGCATCGCCGACTCCGCCAGCGCACGCGTCGCCCGCGACAGCCCGTCGCGCAACGCCCGGTTCTCACGCTCCAACTCGTGCACGCGACGACGCCAGCGGCCGTTGTCCCGCAATGGCGAGGATGCCGGCAACGACGCGCCCGACAGCGATGCGCGCCACGACTCGACCTCCTCCAGGTACACCCCTTTCCCCTGACAGTAGTCCGCAAGCGTCTGGCCCTCCAGGCCCTCGCACTCCTTGACCACCCCCTCCCAGAACGAGCGCGGCCGACCGTCCAACGCGCGTCCGGGCGAGCCTCCCGACAGCCTCTCCAGGTGCCGGGCGTGCCACCGCCGCAAGGTCTTCTCCGACACCCCGGTCTGGCCACACGCCTCCGCGAACGTCAGGCGGTTCGGCCCCACCAGCTTCCGCAACACCGCCTCCTTGAAACCCTCATCGTAACGGAACATTGACATCTCCGGACACCTTGATGCTGACAGCATACGCCCAGAATCCGCCAGTGACTTCTTTAAAGACTGTGGGGGAGGCGGAGGAGGCCTGTTGCCGCGAGCACGGGGTGTCGCACGGGCAACAGGAGGAGGCGCGCGTGCGACACGGACGGCGGGCTGCTGCGGAGCCTGGTCGCGTGCCGGCACGACCTGGGTGATACACACGCTGAAGTGCAACCGGTTCCTCCCGGTTCGGCCCTTCGGCAACAAGCAAGCGGCGGTCGCGTGGACCGAGACCACCGTCCGCTGGTACAACAACGATCACCGCCACAGCGCGTTGCACCACGTCACCCCGTTGCGACGCCGTCGCGGAGAGGACGCCGAGATCCTGCGGCGGTGTTGCGGCGTCATCGGCAAGGCGCGCGAGGAGAATCCGGAACGCTGGTTCGGCGACCGGGTCTTCGCCCCCGAGCCTGCCCGCGAGGTCTGGATCAACCCGCCTCCACCGAGCCGCGCGTGATCGGCGAGGCCGCCCTCCTCGCCGCCACACTCCGGGCAACCGACCAGGCACCCGGCCAGTCAGGACACCGGGGCGTCCGCGGGCTTCGCGCGACCGCGACATCCGGCGGCGGGCGCGACGGCCGGCCGCGGCCCGCCAAGGCACCGGCGCGCCTGACCAAGGAACCCGCAACCCACGCCGCATGATCCCGCCGACCGGGCAGGTCCCCGGTAGCCCGGGCCGCCGGGTTTCTCTCGGTCACGGTCACCAACCTCGCCTCGCCGGCGGACACAATCCCCTCGTGCCGGCGGGGGGTCCCCGCCCACGCCGAGACACCGGGACACACGCCGCCGATGGGCCGATGGGCGGCTTGCCCGACCCGTCGGTCGGACGCCCCCCACGCCTTTCCGAAGGGCCAAGTCTTCAGGATGAATCAGGGGGCTGTTGTTACAAATAAGCAACATCTCCCAAGGAATCCGCTGTCCAACCCCAAGATCTGCTTCATTTCCTTCGGTCGGGGCTATAATCCCCTTGCTTCCTGACGGAGAATGGTAATGCACATTTCTGGAAATGGCTGGGCTGGCGGCTTGCCGCACAATCTCGATCGCCGCGCCCACAGGCGCTCTGTTGCCACGTGGGCTACGGCTGTCTTGTTGTCGGTGTCTCTCCTCACATCGCAAGCGTGCACACGGCACATCCGTCTCGACCCTGGGCTGGTGCGGGCGGTGGAGGAAAATCGCGTTGATGATGCGGTCAGGATGATCAGAGCGGGGGCCAATCACTATGAGGGGATTTATCGTAGGGGATTTGTCAGCTGTAGAGCGGGCATCCTTGGGGTCGCGGCGAAAAACAACCTCTCCGAAATGGTGCGACGACTGATAGAGGCCGGAGTGGACCCGAATCCCCCGCTCGTGGGCAACAAAACATGCGTCAGCGCCCTGTCGCAAGCGGCGTACGCAGGCCACTCTGAAATGGTAAAACAGCTGCTTGACGCCGGTGCCCATCCAAACTGGGAACTGGTGGCGCCGATGGCCAGTATTATGGGGAAGAGCGAGGCCGCGCTGAAAAAACTCGGGTTGGACACAGACTCTTGGGAGCCCGTGTCACTGCCGGGGCTATCCGGATTTGAAAACCCCACACCGCTGGCGCTCGCGGCTTATGGGGACCATGTGGAAGTCATGAAAGTTTTGCTGGATGCCGGAGCATATAAGTGGGATGCGCTGGATTACGCATCCGCTGCGGGAAATCTTGAGAGCATGAAATTTTTGCTGGATGTCGGAGTGGACCCGAATCGCTTGGATTTTCCGGGAAGCTGGGATTACCCCTTGGCTCAGGCGGCCAAGGCAGGGAAAACCGAGGCGATACAGATGCTGCTTGACGCCGGAGCCGATGTTGAAGGACCAGAATCTGTCGCGCTTACCCCCCTGATGCGCGCGGCAGAAGGCGGTCATATCGAGGCGGCACAAATTTTACTCGATGCCGGGGCAAACATCAACACGGCAAAAAATGTCGGGTCCGCGCTGAATGCCGCAGTGAGGGAAAACCAAGTCGGAATGGCAGAACTTCTCATCAACTCCGGTGCGGAGCTTGAGTTCACCGACACTCATGGACTCACGCCCCTTATCCTGGCGGCGTCGAGTAACTACCACGAGATAGTGGAACTACTGGTCAAGGCCGGCGCATCCATTCGGCCCACCACAGAACACGGCTCCACCGCCCTGATGCAGATGGCAATATATGGCAGGAGTGACGCGGTGCGCATGTTGATTGAGGCTGGCGCGGAAATCGACGCAGAAAATAAGTCCGGCAACACTGCCTTGATACTTGCGGTGCGGCACGGCCACGTCAGTGTTGTTCGGCACCTAGTTAGTACTGGCGTAGTCTCGAACCGAATCCTGGACCACAAGGATAAAAAAGGGATTTCCGCTCTCCACCACGCGGCAGGACAAGGACGCCTAGATCTTGTGAAACTACTGATCGAGGTAGGGGCGGATGTCAATTTGCCGAGCCAGGCATACCCCGTACCCGAATGGCTGAGATTTCCCCCACTCCCCGGCTTACATGATGGCGCTACACCCCTAATATTCGCAACGAGCGCCTTCAACCACAAAGAAAGGGGAAAGCCGTATAGGTGGCTTACAGTGGAGGGGGGAGCGTACTTCCGGTTACTAGACAAAGATGGTATGCTACCTCCCAAATACCTGAAAAAATACAGGGCGTACGAGCCCTCGCTCAGCCCTGACCCCAGGAGGCGGCTAGCCAGGGTCGAAATTGTACGTCAACTCATTGCGGCCGGAGCAGACGTCAATGCGACAGATGATGCACACGGAATCACTGCGCTTTTTGGGGCAGCATCTATGGGTCGCCTAGAAATCGTGCGCGTGCTACTTGAGGCCGGTGCGGACCCAAGCGTGGTCAACAAGTACGGCATGACTGCCTTGCATATGGCCCAAAAAGCGAGGCACCCTGACATTGCGGAAATCATCGCCGCTGCCACTAACAACCTGTGACTGCTGATGTCTTAATCGAAATCCCCCCTGCCGGGGATTCTGCCAGAGGTTCCGATTTTGTTCCGGATTGGCCGAACCCTGCTAGTTGTGGGCGCCACTACGGCAAGCAAGGTTACTCCCGAGAGACGGACATGTGGGCACCTGGAAACCGACCCACACCACAGGACCGCGAAGAAAATGGGCGGCGGCACCGGAGTGTGGAAATCCCGCGGCCTGATCGCGGACGCACTCGGGGGATAGTGTGGTGTGACGCGGGGACACCTCGGCGTGAGCGGGTCGGTGACGTTGCCCGTGCCCGTTGGTCGCAGGGACCGATGACTGTGACAAGAGGTGTTCTCTGGCGACTGGGTGCTCCCGTGACCTGCTTGACCTGCCAAGGTGCGCGCAAACACCCGTGTGGACTGAGTCCGGGGATGCCACCCGGGTGGCGGGCAAGTCGGGACCATTCTTCTGTCGCAATCCCCCACCAGTGTGGTAGAATTCCCCAAACTCTCATCCGCAGGGGGACGCCGTGGAAGAAACAAACGAACTGAGGACCAGACTGGGGTCCGGGCTTTTCTGCGCCGTGATGGTCGCCGCGGCCCACCAGCTACAGGTGAACATCCGGGCCCTGTTGCACCGGTTCGGTCCCCCGGATCCCACCATGAACCCGATAGATCTGGCCATGGCGTGCAAGTTCATCGGGCTCAAGGTCAAGAAGACGAAAGTCGGGCTGCGCCGGATGATGTCGATGCCCCCCAACACGATCATCCAACTGAAGGACAAGTGTTGGGCCCTCGTGGCGCAATGCAACCCGAGCAACACCGACGGTGAGTTCCTCGTCTGGTTGCCTGGCGAGAATCACCCCAAGCCCATGGGACGCGAGGTGCTGTGGGCCCTGATGAGCGGCACGGCTCTGTTCGTGACATCGAGAAAGGACGCCGCCGGGACGTCCATGGAAGGCTTTGGCCTGCGGTGGTTCTTGTCGGAGATCATCAAGCACCGGGGGGTTTTCGCCCTGATCCTGTTCGTGTCCCTTTGGATCCACCTGTTGGGGTTTGCGTCCCCCCTGTACTTCCAGAACGTGATGGACAAGGTGCTGGTCCACGGCAACGTCAACACCCTGCAGACGCTCTCGGTCGGGCTGGCCTTCGTTTTCGTGGCCGAGCTGGCGCTGAGAGTCACTCGCAACTATTTTCTGAACCACACCGCGTGCAAGATTGACGTGCGGTTGAGCTCGAAGCTGTTTCGCCACATGCTCACCCTCCCGCTGAACTACTACGAGAACCGGCAGGTGGGGGCCATAATCGCAAGAATTCAGGAGCTGGAGACGGTCCGCCAGTTCCTGACCAGTGCTCTGACCGGCGTCCTGCTCGACCTGATGTTTGTGATCATCTACGTTGTCGCGCTGTTCTTTTACAGCTCTCTGCTGACATGGGGTGTCTTGGGCTCGTTTGTGCTGTACGGGGTTTTCGTCGCAGCCATCAATGGACCCTTGCGGAGCTTTCTTCAGGAGAGGTTCCACCACGGCGCGAAGAACCAAGCCTTCCTGGTCGAGTCGTTCTCGGGCATGGCCTCCATCAAGTCGGGCACAGCGGAGGTTCACACCGAAAGAAGCTGGGAAGGCCGGCTCGCGGGGTACACGAACATCGGGTTCAAGACATCTCAGCTTGCCGCCATTGGATCCGACGTGATTTCGTTCATCCGGTCACTCACCATGCTGTTCATCATCGCCTTCGGCGTGAGCCTGGTGTTCGCGGGCGACCTCACCATCGGACAGCTGATCGCGTTCAATATGCTGGCTGCGCGTGCCGCCGACCCGATCGTCCGGCTCTCCCAGATGTGGCAGGAGTACCAGCAGTTCGGCGTGTCTCTCACGAAGATTGGCGAGCTCCTGGACGAGAAGGGGGAGCACACCGAGGGGCTGATGGACAACCTGGGAGACATGCGTGGCGAGGTCGAGTTCCGGGACGTGCGCTACTGCTATCCCGGAAAGCACATCGACGTGTTGGACGGCATCAGTTTCAAGGTGCGGCCGGGCCAGCGCATTGGGATCGTCGGGGAGTCGGGGTCGGGGAAGAGCACGCTCGTGCGCCTGCTACTGAAGCACAACCCCTTGGGTGAGGGGCAAGGCAAGGTGTTGATTGACGGGCACGACCTGACGTTGGTCTCCCCCGAGTGGGTGCGGTCCCAGACCGGAGTGGTGCTGCAGGAGACCGAGCTCCTCAACGACACGATCGCCCGGAACATTGCGTACGACCGCCCGGATGCCCCGATAGAGCAGATCATCGAGGCGGCAAAGCTCGCGGGCGCCCACGACTTCATCGTCGAGGGCGAAGTGGGCTATCAGACCAAGCTTCTTGAGAGGGGGAAGAACCTCTCCGGCGGGCAACGACAGCGGATCGCCATTGCCAGGGCGTTGATTCGGCAGCCGAGGATCCTGGTGTTTGACGAGGCGACCAGCGCGCTTGACTTCGAGACCGAGGCGGTCATCCAGCGCAACTTGGCCGAGATCGCGAAGGGGCGCACCATGCTGATCACCTCCCACCGGCTGTCGGTGATTCGAGAGTGCGACCAGATCATCGTGATGAGTCGTGGCCGGTTGGTGGAGCAAGGCACCCACGATGAGCTTCTCGCCAACCCTGACGGGTACTACGCGCGAATGAACCGGGCGCAAGGTGGCTGATGGCGGAAGGATCCCCGCCCGTGGCGGACCTTGCCCTGTCGGGCGTGCCGGGCTCTGACCGCCCCCGCCCTGATGTGCGATAATCCGCCCCGCGACTCGCGCGACAACGATGGCAGACAGACAGCGGATACAGATCGGCTCGATCACACCGGGGGGGACGGTCGGGCAGGGACACCACGATGGCCCGGCCGCGCCCCAACCTCGCGACACTCCCCCACACTCGGCCCCTGAACGTCCGAACCCCGAACCCAGTCAGGAGGCGGAGTCCCGGCCCCGGCCTCGCGAGGAGGCGCGGCAACAGGCACCCGTCTCCCCGCCTCCTCCCGTTCCTCCGGAGAAGCCCCTCCCCAGTACGGTGAGATACACCCGAGAGGAGGCGGAGTTCCTGGCCCCCGTCTTGGAGATCGAGGAACGCCCGCCGCACAAGGCCATCACGGCGTTGGCGGTGACCTTGCTTGTCGCGCTGGCGTTTGTGGCGCTGTGGGTGTACTTTGGCAGGCTTGACGTCGTGGTGGCGGCGACGGGGAAGATCATCCCCGATGAGCGGACCAAGGTGGTGCAGGCAAGCGCGGGAGGGGCCGTGCTGAGGATACTGGTCTCCGACGGGGACAAGGTCACCGCCGGGCAGCCCCTGTTCCTGGTTGACCCGACACTTGTCGAGGCCAGCCTGGAGCAGGTGACGGAGCGGTGGTTGGCCTCCCGGCTCGCCCACGCCATGCACCACCTCTTGGCGGATGCCGCGACCACGGACGCGGAGGAGCCTCCCGATCTCGGCGACCAAGAGGACCTGGAGGACATCCCCCCGGAACGCCTCAGGCGGCAAGGCCGCCTTCTCGTGTCGACCTACCGGGCCTACCGCGCCCAGCTGGACGAGATTGCGCAACAGGTCAAGACACTGCGGAAAAGGAGGGAGATCGAGCTGGCCGGCATCACCGACACGGAGGATCTCTTGGAGAAGAGCGCCGCGCAGACCGCCAGCGAGTTGAAGACCGCCTCAGACCAGGCCTCCCACTGGCGCGGGCTGTTGCCGCAGGCGCAGGATGAGCTCGAGTCGTTCCGCAGACTGCACGAGACCCAAGTCGTCACGCGCCTGCAGCTGAACGACGCCGCGGAGCAGGTGGCGAGCATTGAGGCCAATATCGTCAGCGCGACCAACCGGTCGGAAGAGATCAAGGCAAGGGCGGCAACGGGGGAGACGCAGTTGCGGCAGGCCGCCCGGAGGCACCGGGACACCGCGGACGAGATCACGCTACTCATTGGCGAGCTGGAGACGAAGCGGGTTCGCATGGTATCCGACTTCGTGCAGTTCCACGAGGATGCGAGCGTCCGGAACCAGGAGGAGCGCGACAACCTCGCGCTGGAGATGGTCAAGCTTGAGCGGGAAAGCCAGTCCCACCAGATCGTCTCGCCGGTTGACGGCGTGGTCCAGGAGATGGCGGTTCACACCATCGGCGCGATGCTGCAGCCGACCCAGCTCCTTCTCGTGGTGGTCCCCGAGAATCCCCTGCTGCAGGTGGAGGCCTCTGTCCTGAACAAGGACATCGGCCTCGTGAAGGCGGGGCAGCCGGTCCAGGTCAAGGTTGACACCTTTCCGTACACGCGGTTCGGGTTGGCCGACGGCGAGATCCTGCACCTGTCGGCCGACGCGGTCCAGGACGAGCTGCTTGGTCTGGTCTACCTTGCGCGCATCGCCCTCAAGTCGTACCGTCTCGAGGGGAAGGCGGGGGAGGTGCTCCTGTCGCCCGGCATGAGCGTGACCGCCGAGATCAAGATTGGTACCCGGCGCGTCTACGAGTACTTCTTGGCGCCGTTGCTTGAGGTCAGGCACGAGAGCCTGCGCGAGCCATGAGCATGACGCGATCACTTGCGCTGGCCTTCCTGTTGGGGTTCGCCACGTTCAGTGCCGTGGCCACCCGGGGCGAGGAGGGGATCGTCCATACCTTGTCCTCCCTGGTCCAGGCGGCACTCGCGACCAACAGTCAACTGGAGGCGGCCCGGCACGTGCGCGAGGCGGCACACCACAACGTGGACGTGCAGGAGGCCCCTCTTCTTCCGTCGGTGGGCGCGGACTGGCGAACCGGGAGGGAGAGAAGCCGCCGGCATGGGACGGTTCCGCTGAGTTCCGAGGAGCACCGGCGCACCTACGGCCTCAGTCTCCAGCAGCGGTTGCTCTCCCTGCCCGCCCGGTACAACTACCGGAGCTCGATCGAGGGGGCGCGCGCCGCCGACGCCGACTTCGAGACCGAGCTCTCCCGCGTTGTCCTCGAGGTCGGGCTGACCTGGTTGACGCTGCATGCCTCCCTTGACCGGCTCGACTTCCTGCACAAGCGCCAGGGCCGCGTCTCCGTTCAACTCGATATTGCCAGCCAACTGCTGACGGAGGGGGCCGCCCGGAAGCCCGACGTCATCCGGGTTGATGCCCGGCTGAGAAGCGTGGGCAACCAGATCCGCACCGAAGAGCAACGGGTCACCGCTGCCACTGGGACCTTGGCGCGGCTGACCGGAGTCGGCGACTTCGGGAAGCTGCCCCGCCTGGGACAGGACCAGCACCTTCCCGGACCCCGGCCCGTGGAGGCGTGGATTCGGTCCGCCGCGGAAACCAACCCGGGGTTGCGCGCCGCCACCAGGCGCGTGGAGGAAACCCGCTTGGCCTATGTGTCTGCCAACTCGGGCCACATCCCCGAGATCGCGGCTGTCGCACGAAAGGAATGGGGGGACGACGCCGATTCCCTGTTCTACGGCTTTCAGGTGACGTTCCCCCTGGTGGATGGATGGGGCACATCGGCGCGGGCAAACCAGGCCTGGTCCTTGCATTCCGCGGCCAAGGAGCAGTTGACGGCGACCGAGCAGGCGATCATCGAGAGCATTCGGTCCTCGCACTCGGCTGTGCTTGCCCACATCGCCAACGCCTCGGCGATGCGCGAGACGGTCTCGCAGCTCGAGGAAAACCTGGAGGTGATCACCGGGGCCTGGCGCAACGGCCACAGCACAATCGACGACGTTCTCACGGCAGAGGAGGAGCTGTTCGAGGCACAGACCGACTGGCGGAGTGAGCAGTACGGGTACCTCGGGGTGATGCTCCAGCTGCACTCCGCCGCGGGAACCCTCAACGAGCAAAGCGTGGAGGCGATCAGCAACCGGTTTGACGACTGACTCGCCGTCGCGGGGGTGTCGCCGGTTGATGCTCCCTCTTTGGGACGTGGCCTCGCGCTTGGGTGGGCCGTGCGGGCCGTCGAGTTCAAGCGGCTGGCTCACCCCTGGATCAGGCCGTCATCGGGGACGCCGGGGACTGTGGGGAGTACCCGTTGGACTGACGGCTGACTGCGGGTCCATGGCTGTTCCCCTATGGTCGGCAACCCCCAAGGAACGGCTTCTCCTCGGCCCAGTCCCGTCACGCCATCGACAACCCCACCCACCTTCTCATCGGCATCCTGCGCTACTCGAAGTGCGGCGGCGGGATCGGCAGGGTCAGAGGCAAGGCCGGCGGCTACCTAGGTTGCCTGCGGTCGCGGACCGGCTCCTGCGACAACCGGGTGCTGGTGAGAAAGGACCTTGCCGAGCAGCTGATCCTCGACACGGTCAGGAGGACCCTGTGCTCTGACGAGGTCATCGACCGGGTGCTTGACCAGATGCGGACGGTCCCCACCCGGCTCCACGGCGACATCCCCGGGCTGTGCCGGTCGAAGAGCGCGGAGATCGCCAAGCTGGAGAAGCGCACGCAGAACATGGTCGCCTTCATCGCCGAGGGACACGCCTCCGAGTCCGTGGCGACCTCGCTCGCCGAGACCGAGCAACGCCTGCGCTGCTCCGCCAGGAGCTGCGCACCCTTGAGCAGTGCCGCAAGCCGGTCGACCTGCCCGGCAAGAAGCGGATCCGGTCGCGGATCTCGAGGCTTGACGACCTGCTCCGCAGGCGGGTGGGGATGTCGAGCAAGGTGCTCCGGCAGCTGCTTAGGCCAGTGACCTTGAAGCCCGTGAGCGGGAACGGCAGGAAAGTCTTCTCCGTGGCGCTTGGCAAGACCGCCTTCCTCGGCACCCTCGCGCTCCTGTCCCGTCCCGGCTGGGCAGGACAGGGGCTGGAACACGAGGAGCGGATCGCCCGCGATCGGCGGATAGGTCGCAGCCCTGTCGAACAGCGTTGCCTGCGTCTCCCCGACCGCGAGCGTGACGGTGCCGGCGTTTGCGCCAGCCCCTCGGTCGAAATCGTGCGACTCCACCGTCATCACCCGGAACGATCCTTCGTTGTGTATCGTGAGCATCGTCCCCCGCAAGGGCAACGGCGACGACAGCGGCACCAACGCCGACGAGTCGAGGACGAACCCGCACCCAACCATGCCGGCGACACATTCGGTGCCGGCGAGGCTCACGCCAGTCGAGTCACCGTCGCGACGTCGGGCAACGGTCCTCAATCCCGGCTCGCCCGGCATCGGTGCGCGGTTCAACACCACTGTCGCGACCGCCTCGCAGGCACCGGGG
>CAZZIL010000026.1:0-3545 GCA_964654265.1 uncultured Gammaproteobacteria bacterium
GTCCCGGCCAGGTCCGCCATGCGGTCCCAGTGGGCCTGGTCGCGGCGCGCGTCGAACTCGGCGAGGGGGACGCCCTGCTGCTCCACCCACGTGTAGTAGCCCAGGTTGAAGATGCGCTCGCGCCCGGCGCGGCCCAGCTCCTCCACGTGGTCGGCCGCCGCCCCGAGCAGGTGCCGCCCGTAGGTCTCCGCGGCGGCCAGCCCGTCGAAGCGCCCGCCGGGCAGTCGCGCCTCCGCCCGGCCGAGCTCGGTGCCGTACATCTCCGCGCCGTCGGTGGCGACGGTGAGGACGGCGTCGCCCGGGCCAAGGCCCTCGTGTTTCGCGTACTTGACGGCCCCCAGGACGTTGGCGATCGACGAGAGGCCCAGGTCGCGCAGGCGTTCCAGGTGCCCCGGGTCCAGCCCGGTGCGCGCCGCCAGGAAACCCTGCCCGGCCGGGGTGTTGAACAGCAGGTTGAGGCTGTCGGTTGCCCGGTCCGACACCCCGATGACAAAGTCCGTGTTCATGACGTTGTGGATGAGCGGCACGTGCTTGTCGCCGATCCCCTGGATGTTGTGCTCGCCGTAGCCGTTGCGCAGGAGGGTCGGGCACTCCACCGCCTCGACCGCGCAGATGTCGACGCCGAGCTCCCGCTTCAGGTGGTCGCCGGCCGCGAGGGTACCGGCGGAGCCCGACGCCGAAACGAAGGCGCGCGCGGACAGGCGGCCGTCCGCGTTCGCCGCCCGGAAGACCCGCGCCAGCGCCGGGCCGGTGACCGCGCGGTGGGCGGCGTAGTTCCCGAAGTCCGAGAACTGGTTGAGGATGGCGTTGCCGGGGTCCTTCGCCAGCTCGTGGCAGGCGTCGTAGATCTCCTTGACGTTGCTCTCCGTGCCCGGGGTGCGGACGATGTCCGACGGGTCGTCGACCCAGCGCTCCAGCCAGCGGAACCGCTCGGCGCTCATCCCCTCGGGGAGCACGGCCACGCCCCGGCACCCCAGGATGCGCGAGATCGCGATGCCGCCCCGGCAGTAGTTCCCGGTCGACGGCCAGACCGCGCGGTGCCGCGACGCGTCAAACCGCCCGGAAAGGAGCCGGGGCGCCAGGCAGGCGTAGGCCGCAAGCACCTTGTGGGCCCCGACCATCGGGAAGCGGTTGCCGAGCGCGACGACGATCCGCGCCTCGACGCCCGTCAGCTCCGGGCCCAGGACAACGTGGCCCGGCGTCTCGGAAAGCCCCCGGCGGTCGGCGGCGTTGTGCCAGTGCACGCGGAACAGGTTGCCGGGATGCGGCGCGTCCGGGTCGACGTCCGCAAGTTCCGCGGCCTTGCCCGACAGGCGCGCGACGGGATCGGCCAGGTCGGCGATCCGGGGGAGCACGACCCCCGCCTTGCGCAACGCCTTCCGGTTGCGGGCGCGCGCCGCCGGGTCGACGACCTCCCGGTCAATGCCCAGGGTCATGCCGCAGTCCCGGCTGTCGCCATGGCGGGCGCGAGGGGCGTTGCCGACCGGGTCTCCATCCCCTGATGATAGCAGGTGCGCCGGGCCGCCCGGCGAGGACCCCGCCCTTGTGGAAAGACATCGCCTTGCCGGGCAGACCCAAGGCGAAGGCCAAGGCGATCACACTGGACAGGCGGGCCCGACCTGCGCAGGTGGCCCTTGCCCAAACCGCGGCACAGCGTGGCATCGGCAAGCGTCCCGTCATCCGGCTGGCCGCGAGCGCGAGCGCGACCCTGGCTTCCGTCCTCGCCTCCACTCTCGGGGCGGCGTGGCGTGCCAGCGTCTCGAGTGTCCCCCCGGATGGCGCCCGGATCGCCGATCAGCCAGCAGGCGTCCGCGTTCCGGTCGATGTGACGGGCTTTCTGCGCCCGGCACCGGCGGGAGTTCCCGCTTCCGCCTTGGCAATCCTTCCCTTGGCCTCGGAGAAGTAGCCGGCGTCCAGCTCGAAGCCGTGGAAGTTCCTCCCGAGCCTTTTCGCGACGACGCCGGTGGTCCCGGACCCCATGAACGGGTCCAGCACCCAGTCCCCCTCCCGGGACCCTATCCGGATTATCCGGTCCAGCAACGACTCCGGTTTTTCCGCCGGATGGCTTGTGACGTGCCGGGCCGCGTTGATTTCCCAGAGGTTCCGCATCTGCTTCCCCCCGTTCAGCCGCTTTGCGCCCTCGTAGTCGAAGTAGTACCTCTTCGACTTGCTTGCGACCCAGATGATCTCGGTGGCCGGCGCAAGACGGTTCGCGGACAGCAGGGGCGGGGCGTTGCGCTTGTACCACACAACGTCGTTGATGACCCACATCCCGAGCTCCTTCAGGACGCATCCGATCGAGGGATGGTTGTGGAGTGTCCCGGAGATCCACAGGGTTCCGTCGGCGGCGAGCACACGCACGCACTGGGCCACCCATGCCCGGTTGAACGAGTGGATGTCGGCCACCACGTCCCAGTCGCCCTTGTCGCACCTGACCCGCTTGCCTGAGCGGACGGTCTGGTGGTTCGCGCCAGACAGGTTGTAGGGCGGGTCGGCGAAGATCAGGCGGTAGAAGCCGTCGCGGACGGAGCCGACCTGGGCCAGGAAGTCCCCTTCCGCGAGCAGGACCTGGGTGTTCACGTCAGCGACCTCCGGATTCGGTCAAGGGCCGCCTTGACGTACGCCTCCTCCTTCTCGATGCCGATCCACCTTCGGCCGAGTCGGCCGGCGACCACAGCGGTTGTCCCGCTGCCGACAAAGGGGTCCAGGACCACGTTGCCCGGGTTCGATGACGCGGTGATGATGATCTCCAGCAGCCGCTCAGGCTTTTGGGTCGGGTGCAACGCCCGCCCGGTCGGCGCCTTGATGCGCTCCGCCCCCTGCACCAGGGGCATCTGGACGTAGTCGGGCATTTGCTTGGACTCGCCGCTCTTGGCCCGCTCGGGGTTGAACGCCTTCATCTGCCCGTAGTTGTAGGTCCAGTTCTTCCCGTTGGCGAACCAGCAGACGTACTCGGCCGTGTGGGTGAACGTCCGCTTGGTGATGCTCGGCATCGCGTTCGACTTGCGCCAGACGATCACGTTGTTGAGCTTCACGCCGGCCGCCTTGCCGGCCATGAGGACCTCGCCGATGTTGTGCATGCTGCACGAGACGTACAGGCTCCCCCCCGGCTTCAGCACTCTCTTGGCCTCGCCGATCCATCGGGTCGTCAGGGCCCAGTAGTCCTCGGGGGAAAACCGGTCCCAGTCCTCGTTGACCTTGTGGTAAGGGCCCCCGGTGCCGTTGTTTTCCAGCGACAGCCGCGTCCCCGAGGCGTTGTACGGCGGGTCGGCGTACACCAGGTCCACCGACGCATCGGGAATTTCCCGCCTGAGGACGGAGAGGCAGTCCCCCAGGTAGATGTGGTCGAGTCTCATTGGCGCCCCACCGTGGTTTCCGCCCACCGGCTGATCGCCGGCGGGATCAGATCGATCCATTCCGTGGACGAGTCGATGTCCTCCGTCAGCCCGACGAGCATCAGGAGCAGTTCCCGGATGTTGTCCTTGGATATGGGCCTCCCCGTTTCCCTGAGTCTCGCGCACGTCTCGAGAATCGAGCAGAACTGC
>CAZZIL010000027.1:0-1520 GCA_964654265.1 uncultured Gammaproteobacteria bacterium
CCCAGTGCGTTGTCACCACCCACTCGCCCGTGTTGCTCGACCATCTTCCCCGGAAGTCCCTGCTGTTTGCCCGGAAGGTCGAGGGCCGCACCGGGTTTCGCACGCTTGACGACTGGGCGCCCTTCCTCCGGAGGGGGCCGATGGATGACGCACTCGGGGATGGTTCGCCCTCCTACCCGCTCTCGCACCGAATCCTAAGGGGCGACTTTCGTGGCTGATATCGTCCTGTTCGGCGAGGACTCTGCCCATGAGGCGATCGTTGGGGCGTTGGTCGGCAGGCTTTCCGGCGTCCCCGCGTTCCAGCTGGCCTGGCAGAGCTCGACCGGCGGGCATGGCCGGGTCGTGAGGGAGTTCGTCGCGTATGCGCGCGATGTTGATGAGGGGAGGATGCCTTGTCCCGATGTGGTCGTTGTCGCCACCGATGCGAACTGCAAGGGCTTCGCCGAGCGTGCCAAGGCGTTCTCCCCCGGCGAGTCGAGTCTCCCCTTGGTCCTTGCGATACCGGACCCGCATGTCGAGCGCTGGCTGTTGCTCGACAGCGGCGCGTTCCGCGGCGTGCTCGGCAGGGGGTGTGACGCCCCTGACCGCAAGTGCGACCGCGACCGTTACAAGCGACTGTTGGCGGATGCTATCCGCGTTGCTGGCGCCGACCCTGATCTGGGCGGCCGCGAGTTTGCTGAAGAGATCGTCCAGGGCATGGATCTTCGGCACGCGGCGAGTGTCGACAAGTCGTTCGGGCGGTTTGTCTCGGACATGCGCTCGGCCCTGCGGCGATCGGGGGTGACTGCCGGGGACTGACAGCGCCGGGCGTGGCCATCCCGCGCGTCACTTCCCATGATGCCGTTTGGGCTTCACGGCCGACGCCGCGACAGGGCGGGCGGATGGATGAGTACCTCGGGCGGGAGGACGGCGGCATGATTGTGATGCGCGGCTCCCGCCACGGCACCCCCGGACTGGTCCTGTTCGACCGGGCACTGGCGGTGTCGTTCGACTTCGGCTGGCCCGGCTGGGTGGGCCAGCCCTGGCCGGCATGCGGCCACGGAGAGTCCGGCGGCCGCTGTCGGGATCCGCCTCTCCCCGCACCGGATTGCGCCAGGCCGGTCGCCAACGCGAAAAATCCGCGCATGGGTGGTAGACTTGCCTGATCCTCGCGAGCTTCCGATGCGTTCCCAGTCGCCCACTTGTCCGTCCCCCCCGGTCGCCCCCGGCCGGGTGCGGGGAACGCCCGTGGGTCCGCGCGCTGGCGATCCCGGCACCTGTCACGTCCGTGTGTGCCCGGGCCGGACGCAAGGTCCCGCGAGTGCGCATGCCGTCGCCGCGGGAGGAGGCGCCAGATGCTGACGCGCGCAAGGGTGAAGGGCTACAAGTCCCTCCACGATGTCGATGTGCGCCTGAACCCGCTGACGGTGCTGTGCGGGCCCAATTCCAGCGGGAAGAGCAACTTCCTGGACGCGCTCCGTCTTCTGTCAAGGATCGCCACCAAGCCCTCGCTGGAGGAGGCGTTCGAGACCTCGCACCGG
>CAZZIL010000028.1:0-1831 GCA_964654265.1 uncultured Gammaproteobacteria bacterium
GGTGACCGTCACCATCGACGGGATCCCGGTGCGGATCTCCCACCAAGGCGAGGTCACCGGGCACTTTCCGCAGACCGTCTCGGTGAGGAGGGACGAGACGTCGACGCCGCCATCACGGCACACGCCCCACGGGTGTGGCGACGCCGGCGTCTGTCACACTGGCGGGCACGCTTGGGAGTCGCACTCTTTGCCGCCGCACTCGGACCCCGACTGCAACGGCGTCAACGCCGGGGTGGCCACCTCTCGTGGCGACCGCCGCCGGGCAGGCAGGGACAAAGCCCTCCCTGATGATGGGGCACGCGGTAAGGCTTGGTCATCGCACGCCCCGGCACAGGTGTCTACGCTTCCGGGAGCGTGGCCATCCCGGCAGACACGCCGAGAGGGCCCGACAGGTCCCCCGGGTTCAGTCAATCACCGCGTGCTTCTTGATGTAGGTGCAAAGCGACGGGATTCCCGGTTCCCAGAGCGAGTGGTCATCCGTCTGCCAGATGAGTCCCACGGCAAACAGCTCCTTGATGGCGTCATCGACGGTCCGGCCTTCGGCAAGGGCCGGCTTCAGTGCTTTCCCCAGTGCCACCCTTGACAGCACGCCGCCAACGCCAGGGGCAGTGAACGCCTTCGAGACCGCCAATGCCTCGGACTCCAAGTTCCGATCCGCGATCTCCTCCAGACGTCTCCGATATAGTGCGTCCCGCCCCTTGTCCGCCACGCACACACCGGCTTTGGCATCCTCAAGCCCAATGCGATCCGCGTTGGGATCGCGAGCAACGGCGGCCTCCCACGACCACTTGCCGAGCAGCTGGATGAAGTACGGATAGCCTTGGCTCTCCGCCACCAGCAACTCCAGCGCCTCTCCGCCGAACGGCAGACCCGAGTTCTCCGCCGGAATCAACAGGGCGTCCCGGATGTCCTCCTGGGACTCCAGCCGCCCAAGCCTCAACAGGTCCGAGCGTTCCCAGAAGCTGGCGTGGGCGCGGCTGAGGTTCTCCTCGATCTCCGGTGTGCCGGCCAGCACGAGCAGAAGCGGAAGCCCTTTCCGGACGACCGCCTGCGCGGCGTTCAGAAGGTGCCCTGCAATGTCGGGCGGCAACCGGTGTGCCTCGTCAACCAGCAACGCAACCGGCTTGGTCGTTGCCATCAGGCGCAAGACATCTCCGGCCGTCACTTCCGAGACGGCGGGGTCACGGCTGATCTTCAGCTTGGCGACGATCAGATCGATCTCAATGTCCGTCTTCAACTTGTACTTGTCGATATCGATGCCGGATGCCAGGCGCTTGACAAAGTCGTTGGCGTCACCGCCCCAGTTCTCCGGGCTCAGTGCGCGAACCTCGATGCCCTGCTTGGTTGCCCGTGTCTCAATCTCCGTCAAGAGCACCGTCTTGCCGGTGCCCCGGGGACCGTATAGGACAACGCCCCCGACGGGCTTCTTGTTCCCGAGGCGCCTCAGCATCGCGTTCAGCTGACGCTCCGCATCCTCGTGTCCCGCCCGGTGCGGAGGGGTGATCCCCCAGCTGGGCGTGAACGGGTTTTCCCTTTCCTTGATCATGGGGGAATGATACCCGACTTTCCGGCCCTCCGGCTTCCTGCAGTCCTGCCCGGCGACAAACATCCCCCCGCCTTGCCCGTTGGAGTCCCGACGGTTGCGTGTCGGCCAAGGAAGCGCGTGTGGGGCACCCGGACTGCGCACGCATCCCGCCGAACCGGGAGTGCGGCGGGCGCCCGGTCCACCCGGTGCTCGTGCCCGTGCGGATGGAGGGGTCGCGCGCCACCGACCGCGGCGTGGCGAACTGCGGGCCGGGCGGCCTTGACGGCCTGATCCCTGAGCTCGACG
>CAZZIL010000029.1:0-3476 GCA_964654265.1 uncultured Gammaproteobacteria bacterium
CGGGACCGCCTCGACAATGTTCTTCCCGATGCAGGCGGCGCGGTCGACGATGTTGACCGCGAGCACGCGCGGCGCCTCGGTCGGGTTGTCGACCCAGTCGATCTTCCTGCGCTCGAACCCGCCGGCAAGCAGCCCGGTGACCTCGCCGACCTCCGCGGTGAGACGCTGCACCCGAGACGGGTGCACGCCGACCATCCCGAGCGCAAGCCCGGCGATCAGCACGCCGCCCTCCATCGCCTCGACGATCGCCTCGGTGGCGCCCGCCTCCTTGAACGCCTTCGCGTCCTCCCGGGTCGCCGCCTTGGCGACGATCAGCACCTTCTCGTTGTGCTCCCTCAGCAGCCGGATGGTCTGCACCACCCGGTCCGGGTCGGTGTACGTGATCAGCGCGACATCCGCGCGCTCCAGGCCGAACTTCGCGACCTTCTCCGGGTCGTTCAGCTCCAGCTCAAGGTGGACCGGCTCCCGGTCCAGGCGCGCCGCCGCCACCGCCGCCGGGTTCGACTCGATCCCCACATAGCCGACCTGCTCGAAGCCGAACACCTCGGCGATCTTGCGGCCGGTGCGGCCGAAGCCGAAGATCACCACGTGGTGCCGCTTCGTGTCAGCCCCCTCATCGGCGTCGTCGTCATCGTCGTCCGGTTCCCGGATCGCGCGCTCCTGGCGCCGCTCCAGGTAGCGGCCCAGGTGGGGCCACACGATCGGGGTGAACGCCATCGCGATCAGGCTCGATGGCAGCAGGATGTTGAACCACTCGTTGTCCAGGTGGGTGACCGACGAGGCCATCACGACAAAGCTGAACTCGCCGGTCGCGCCGAGCGCCACCGCCACCCTCAGGTTGTGCGGCATGTCCTCGCGGCTCTCCAGCCAGGAGACCAGGTAGACCACCGCCGTCTTCACCACGAGGATCGCGCCGACCGCGAACAGTACCCAGCTGATGTTGCCGAGCACCTGCCGGAAGTCCGTGAGGGTCCCGAGCGTGATGAAGAAGAAGCCGAGGAAGATCTCGCGGAACGGCGAGATGATCTCCTCGACCAGGTACTTCTGCGGGGTCTCCGCGAGCAGGATCCCGGCGATGAAGGCGCCCAGCGCCAGCGAGAACCCGAACGCCTCGGTGATCCACGAGAACCCGAAGAGGATCGCGAGCAGGTTGACGACGAAGATCTCGTTCGAACCCCACCGGACGATGAAGCGCATCCACATCGGCATGACCATCGGGCCGAAGTACAGCATCACGAAGAACAGGGCGGTGACCTCGGCGCCCAGGAGCGCCAGGTCGTACGCGATCGCCTTGGTGTCGCCGGAGCCGAACTCCACCACGAACGGGATCAGGATGAGCAGCAGGACCACCGCCAGGTCCTGGAACAGCAACGCCGAGATCGACCGGTTGCCGTGGTGGGAGCCGAACTCCCCGCGCGCGAGCAGCAGGTTCGAGACCACGGCCGTCGACGACAGGCTGATGGCCGACGAGAAGATCAGCGACTCTTCCCAGCCGAGGCCGATCGACCACAGGATCGCCATGCCGACGGCGGTGCACGCGCCCACCTGCAGCCCGCCGAGCACCACCACGTGCCGGCGCAGCGCGCGCAACCGCTCCAGGTTGAACTTCAGGCCGATGCTGAACATCAGCGCCATCATGCCGATCTCGGCGATCTCGGCGACGTGCTCGTCGTCGGACAGCACCTGGTAGCCGTACGGCCCGATCAGCGCGCCCAGGATCGCGAAGCCGACGATGCTCGGCAGACGCACCAGCCTCGAGAGCACCACGACGCCGAGCCCTCCCAGCGTGAGGACCAGCACCAGAAAGAGAATGCCGTGCTCGTTCATGCCTGGATGGTCCCCGTGCCCGGCGCCCGTCCGGACGCGGTCCGCCGGGCGCGTCCCCGGCCGGGCGGCCGCCCGGCCTCAGTCAAGGACCAGATCGCACGCCTCCGGGGGCATCCAGTGCTCCGCCTGCCCCGCCCACTTCACGTTGCAGCCCACCGGGTTGGTCACCGACCGACTCACCGGCTTGCCGGCAAGGGCCTCGACAATCGCGTTCTCCAGGTCGTGGACCTTGCTGCGCTCCGGATGCATCGGGTTGTCCATGGCGCGCCCGGTGTAGGCCAGCTTGCGCCCCTTGTCGAACAGGTAGAAGTGCGGGGTGCGCAGCGCCCCGTAGGCCCGCGCCACGTCCTGGGTCTCGTCGTGCAGGTACTTCCACGGGAACTGACGCTCCCTCATGCGCTCGACCATCTGCTCGAAGCCGTCCATGGGCTTCGTGGCCGCGCTGTTCGAGTTGATCCCGACGAAGCGCACCCCCTGCTCCGCATACTCGTCGGCAACCCGGCGGGTGTCCTCGTCTGAGCCGATCACGTACGGGCAGTGGTTGCACGTGAAGAACACCACCAGCAGCTCCGCGTCCGCGAACCCGGAAAGGGTGTGCCGGGCGCCGTCCGTGCCCTTCAGGTCGAAGTCCGGCGCCGAGTCGCCGATCCCAAGCGTGAACGCCATGCTCTCTCCTTTGCTCTCCGTCACAGGGCCATGTGGCGAATGTCTCCCAGGACACTGGCCAAGTGCCCGGCAAACTGGGCGGCGGCCACGCCGTCGATCACCCTGTGGTCATAGGACAGCGACAGCGGCAGCATCAGGCGCGGCTGGAACGACTCGCCGTCCCATCTCGGTGTCATCCTGGACTTCGAGACCCCCAGGATCGCCACTTCCGGGAGGTTCAGGATCGGCGTGAACATGGTCCCGCCGACGCTTCCGAGCGAGGAGATGGTGAACGTGCCGCCCTGCATCTCCTCGGGGCGTATTCTACGCGATCGGGCCCGCTCGGTCAGCTCCCCGAGTTCCCGGGCAAGCTCGACCAGCCCCTTGCCGTCGGCGTCACGGATCACCGGCACCACCAGCCCGGCATCGGTGTTGACGGCGACGCCGATGTGGTAGTAGCGTTTGTGCACCAGCCCGACGCCGTCCGCCGTCAGCGACGTGTTGAAGATCGGATACTCCTTCAGGGCGGACACCGCCGCCTTCACCAGGAACGGCAACGGGGTGAGTCTCACCCCCTTGCCGCCCGCGCCCGCCGACACCGACTTGCGGAAGCGCTCAAGGTCCGTGATGTCGGCCTCCTCGAACTGCGTGACATGGGGGGCGACCACCCAGTTGCGGCGCAGGTTGTCCCCGGAGAGCCGCCGGATGCGGGTGAGCGGTCGGACCTCGATCTCGCCGAACTTGGCGAAGTCGATCTCGGGCAGGTCGGGCAGCGCCGGGCCGGCGACGACGCCGGCCCGGGGTGCGGAAGCCAGCCGCGCCTTGACGAAGGCCTGTATGTCCTCCTTGAGGACGCGTCCCTTGCGCCCGCTCCCCTCGACCAAGGTGAGGTCGACGCCGAACTCGCGGGCAAGCTTCCTGACGGAGGGGGACGCGTGGACCGTGGCGTGTTCCCTCGGGGAGGCGGAGGGGACGGCGGTTGCCGGTACCGCCGGAGTCTCCAC
>CAZZIL010000030.1:0-5671 GCA_964654265.1 uncultured Gammaproteobacteria bacterium
CGCCACCCTCGCGCCCGGGCCGCCCCCGCCCAGAAGCACCGCCATGTTGTCGCGGTCGACCGGCCCGAAGCGCAGCGCCGGGAGGCGGAGCGCCAGGCCGCCGGGGTTCCCGTAGTCCTCCGGGACGACCAGGTGCCCGCAGTGCGCGTCCACGTCCAGGGCCGCGAGCGCCGGGCACTCGCGCTCCGCGAAGGAGACGCCCGGCTCGGGCAACGCCGGCTGCCCGGCCGCCAAGGCCGGGAAGAGCGCCGCGGCGCCAAGGAGCGCGAAAAGCCGCACGGCTAGACCACCAGGTTGACGACGCGGTCCCGCACCACGACGACCCGGCGCACCGGGCGCCCGCCGACATGCCGGGCCACCGCCTCGTCGGCGAGCGCGCGGTCGCGGATCGCCCCGTCGTCCGCGTCCGCGTCGATGCTGATGCGCCCGCGGATGCGCCCGTTCACCTGGACGCCCAGCGTCATCGACGCCTTATGCGCCGGACCCTCCCCGGCCTCCGGCCAAGGGGCGTCCATGACCAGCCCGGGGAAGCCGAGCCGCTCCCACAGCGCCTGGGTGACGTGCGGCACCACCGGCGCGAGCATCCGCAGCAGGACCGACATCGCCTCGGCGAGCACCGCCCGCCCCTGCGGATCGCCGTCAAGCGCCGCCCGTCCCGACTCGATGTGGTTGATGACCTTCATCCCGGCGGACGGCATGTTGTTCAGCCGGTGGCGGCCCATGTCGTAGTCCGCCTTGGCGAAGATCTCGCGCACCCCCTCGCGGAACCCGGTCGCCGCCGCGCCGAGGCGCCCGGCATCGACCACCGGCTCGGCCCCCGGCGCGCAACCGTCGCCGAGCCCCTCGGCGAACCCCCACAGGCGGGTGAGAAAACGGTGGCAGCCCTTGACCCCGTCGTCGGACCACTCCAGCGACTGCTCGGGCGGCGCGGCGAACACGATGAACAGGCGCGCGGTGTCGGCCCCGTAGCGGTCGATCAGCTCCTGCGGGTCGACGGTGTTCCCCTTCGACTTCGACATTTTGGAGCCGTCCTTGAGGACCATCCCCTGGCACAGCAACCGGGTGAACGGCTCGCCGGCGTCCAGCCCCGGCGGAAGCATCCCGGTGTCGCGCATCAGCTTGTGGAAGAAGCGCGCGTACATCAGGTGGAGCACCGCGTGCTCGATCCCGCCGATGTACTGGTCCACCGGCATCCAGTAGGCCGCGCGGCCGTCGACCATCCCGGTGCGGCAGTCCGGAGAGGCGAAGCGCGCGAAGTACCACGAGGACTCGACGAAGGTGTCCATCGTGTCGGTCTCCCGCCGGGCCGCCCCCCCGCACTTGGGGCACGCGCAGCCGGCGAAGCCGTCGATCTCCGCGAGCCGGCGCGCGCCGCCGTCGGCCGGCAGCACGACCGGGAGGTCCTCCTCGGGCACCGGCACCTCCCCGCACGACCCGCAGTGCACGACCGGGATCGGGCATCCCCAGTAGCGTTGCCGGGAGATTCCCCAGTCGCGCAACCGGTAGCGCGTCTCCCGGCGCGCGAGGCCGGCGGGGCCCAGGAGCTCCTCGACGCGGCGCAGCGCGCCGTCCTGGTCGAGGCCGTCGAGCGGCCCGCTGTGACAGACGACGCCCGGCCCGGTGAAGGCCGTCTCCGGGTCCGGGTCGGGCTCGCCGCCGACCGGTCGCACCACCGTCCGGACCCCCAGTCCGTGCTCGCGCGCGAACTCGAGGTCGCGCTGGTCGTGAGCCGGCACGCCCATGACGGCGCCCTCGCCGTACTCCATGAGCACGTAGTCGGCGACCCACACCGGCAGCACGGTCCCGTCGACCGGGTTGAGCGCGTCGATCCCGAGCGGCACGCCGGCCTTCTCCCGCTGCGCGCGGGCGGCCTCCGAGACCGCCCCGGTCGCGCACTGGCGGACGAACGCGGCCACCTTGGGGTCGCGGGCGGCGACCTCCGCCACCAGCGGGTGGCGCGGCGCGAGCGCCAGGTAGGTGGTCCCCATCAGCGTGTCCGGCCGCGTCGTGAACACGCGCACGACCGTGTCGCGCCCGGCGATGCGGAACCCGATGTTCAGCCCCTCGCTCCTGCCGATCCAGTTGCGCTGCATCGTCCTCACGGAATCGGGCCAGCCGTCCAGCCGGTCGAGGTCTTCGATCAGCTCCTCGGCGTAGGCCGTGATGCGCATGAAGTACATCGGGACCTCGCGCTGCTCGACCGGGGCGCCGGAGCGCCAGCCGCGCCCGTCGATCACCTGCTCGTTCGCGAGGACCGTGCCGTCGACGGGATCCCAGTTGACCAGGCCCGTCTTGCGGTAGGCCAGCCCCTTCGCGAACAGGCGGACGAACAGCTGCTGCTCCCAGCGGTAGTAGTCCGGCACGCACGTCGCGAACTCGCGCGACCAGTCGATCGCGAGCCCCAAGTGGCGCAGCTGCGCGCGCATCTCGGCGATGTTGGCGAAGGTCCAGTCGCCCGGGTGGGTCCCGCTCTCCATCGCGGCGTTCTCCGCGGGCAACCCGAAGGCGTCCCACCCCATCGGCTGCAGGACGTTGCGCCCGCGCATGCGCCAGTGGCGCGCGATCACGTCCCCGATGGTGTAGTTGCGGACGTGGCCCATGTGGAGCTTCCCCGACGGATACGGGAACATCGACAGGCAATAGAACTTCTCCCGCCCGGGATCCTCGGCAACCCGGAAGGCGTCCTCCCTCTCCCAGAGCCCCTGGACCTGCCTCTCCAGCTGCGCGAACGGATAGCGGCTGCTCATTGCCCCCGAATTATAAATCCCCGCCCCCGGCGGGGTCGGCCGCCGCCAGTGTGCGCGCGACGGCCGACCGGCCCGGCCACGTGCCGGACCGCCCGCCGACCTGGCGTGCCCCCTCGCCCGGTCCACGCGCGCGGCAGTCGGTTGCGCCGCCGGTCTGCCGACATCGGCCCCGTCTGTCTGGGGAACTCGCGCGCCCCGCAAGGCTGGGCGGCCATGTCGCCCCCAAGATCGGCGGGGCGGCAACGGGCAACCGTCCAGCCGGGGACCGAGGCGCCCGGCCGGCCCGGCCACGCGCCGTTCCCGCCCGCCGGGATCCCGGTGACCCGGCGGCAACCCACCAAGACGCCGAGCTGCCGGGGGCGCGGAACAACACCGCGGGAACGGACACCAGTCGGGCAGTCCCGCCCCGGCACGTGCCGGCCCGGCCCCGGGGATTAGCCGGGCCCGACGGCGTCCCCAAGCCGCTTTGACAGCGTCACGGTGTTGTCGCGCCGGTACCCCTGACGCAGGTAGAACCCGACGACACCCAGGTTGCTTCTCCGGATCTGGAGGCTGACCCATCCGCACCCCTCTCCCGCCAGCCGGCGCTCCGCCTCGTCGAGGAGCATGCGCGCCACTCCCCGGTGCCGGTGCGACGACGCCACCGCCAAGTAGAAGATCCAGCCGCGGTAGCCGTCGCTGCCGATGACGACCGTGCCGACGACCCGGTTGCCCTCGATCGCGACCGTCAGCCGGTCGTCCCCCGGCCCGCCCGCGCGGTCCAAGTCGGCCGCCAGGAAAATCCCCGGCTTGCGGAAGACCTTGCGCCAAAGCCCAAGCACCTGGTCGCGCCACTCCTCCGAGTAGCCCACCAGCCGGATCTCGGGCAGACTCGCCTCCATGGACGCATTCTACCCGGCGCAACGCCCGCGGGACCCCGCCGCGCCGCCGGTAGAATAGGCGCCCGGCGCCGGGATGGCGGAATTGGTAGACGCGCCGGACTCAAAATCCGGTGCTGGCGACAGCATGAGGGTTCGACTCCCTCTCCCGGCACCCGCGCGGCCGCGCGCTGTGCTAACATGCGCCACCGCCCGACGCCGACCGCCCCCGCAAGCGAACCCCGACCCCGATGTTGCCACAACACCCGTCCGCCGCAAGCCCCGAGGAGAAGGCAAGGGAGAAGGGGCTCGAGGAGATTGCCGCCCGGCTGCGGACGGCCGCCGAGCGGCGCCAGCCGATTCCCCCGCCCAGCGGAGAGCCTGGCGGCATCACCGCCGAGGAGGGCTACCGCGTCCAAGGGCACAACACCCGGTTCTGGAGACACCGCCAGAAGCGGCGGCCCGTCGGCGCGAAAATCGGCCTGGCGGACGCCGGGGACCGGCAGCACCCCGGCGGCGGGGAGCCCGTCCACGGGACGCTGTACGCCGACATGGCCCGCCTGGACGGGGAAGACATACCGGCATCGCGCACCATCGCGCCCAAGGCGGGGCCGGGGATCGCCCTCGTGCTCGGCCGGGACCTCACGATCAGGGGGGCCGAGGACATCCGCGCGCACAACGGCCGCGGGCCGTTCACCCTCCCGGACATCGTCTCGGCGGTCGATTACGCGTTGCCGTGCCTTGAGATCGCCGACTGCAGGATCCAGGACTGGAAGATCACGCCCGCCGACATGGCGGCGGACAACGCCCTCGCCTCGTTCCACGTCCTGGGAGGATGCCCGAAGCGCCTGGACGGGCTGGACCTGCGGCTGTGCGGCGCCGTGGTCAGGTGCGCAGGGGCCCCGCTCGCGACCGGGATCGGCGCGTCGTGCATGGGCCACCCGCTCAGCGCGGCCACTTGGCTCGCGAACGCGCTCTTCCGGCGCGGCTCCGCCCTCCGCGAGGGGGATGTCATCCTGGCCGGGCCGCTCGCGCCCCCGGTCGACGTCCGCCCCGGCAAAGTCCACGAGGTGGCCATCTCGGGCCTGGGATCGGTGCGGGCGACACTCGCGCCGGCCGAGGACTGAGCGAGGATCCCCATGGCACTGAACAAGAACGAGGCCGGCGAGCTCGCGCGGATCCTTGCCGACACGGCCAAGGAGAAGACCACGATCGAGCCGATCACCAGCACCCGGGAACTGACCGTCCAGGACGGCTACGACATCCAGCGGGCGTGGGTCGCCGAACACGCGGGCTCGCCCGTGGTCGGAATCAAAGTCGGAATGGCGGCGCCCAGCACGACCGGGACGCTCGGGGTGACCAACCCGATCTTCGGCCTGCTCCTCCAGCGGGGACTCGTCCCCGACGGCGGGATCATCCCGATGGAGCGGCTGACCCTCCCGAAGGCCGAGGCAGAGGTGGCCTTCCTGGTCGGGCCGCTCCCGCCGCAGCCGGGACACTTCGGGGTGCCGGTCATCAAGGCGGTCGCGCCCGCGCTCGAGATTGTCGACAGCCGCTACTCGGGCGGAAAGCCCCAGGTCGCCGACCTGGTCGCCGACAACGTGTCCGCCGCGGCGTTCGTGTGCGGCGCCTGGGTCGCGCCGCCGGCGGACCTGTCGAACTTGGGGGCCGCGCTCGGCTTCGACGGGCGCATCGTGCGGGCCGCGTCGACCGCGGCAGTGCTCGGCGGCTGCGTGCGCGCCGTCGCGCTGTGCGCGCGGCACCACGCCGAGCAGGGCCTTGGCCGGCCCGACTCGGACTGGATCATCCTCGCGGGCTCCCCGTTCGAGGCAGTGCCGATCGAGCCCGGCATGCACGTGCGCGCCGAGATCGAGGGGCTCGGCAGCGCGTCGGCGATCGCCTCAGGCGCCGGCGCCGGAGAGTGAGTCGCGCCCGGCGGCCGCGGCGCGGTCAGGCCCGGGGCCTTTCGTTCCCCGGGTCGTAGACGGCCCCCGGCAGGACCGTCGCGCGCCGCATCTTCTCGAGAACAAGCGTCTCCATCTCGGTCCCCGGGGTCGCGCACTCCGG